>NZ_JBFRFR010000020.1:0-102215 GCF_052114925.1 Bradyrhizobium sp. 2TAF36
CCCCCCGCCATGCAAGACGTACCGGGAACACGATTCCATAGATCGATGCCAGGACTGCCAAACTCCCAACGACTATTGCAACGTACATGGTCCGTCGGGCCGCTCGCTCAATCCGGTAACTCATCATCAAGCCTTTCGCAGCGTCCTCTTTTGAGAGGGAGCTAACGGCACGTTGCAAACGCTTCTGCTTTACGTCCTTCATGAGCCGGTCATCATGGGAGTTTTAGTTGCACCGAAGACGCATCGGTTGGGCAATGAATTCACCTCCACCTCATTTGTGCTTCCACGTCTTTGCCGATCATCGCCGTGAGTCTAGCCGCAATTCGAAAGTACCGAACGCGAAAGCGGGAATACTGGATCGTTGGCGGCTGCGGCTCAAAGCCCGTTCTCTGTCCGGCGGCCCAGCATCGAAGCTGTGATTGCATGTAACGCTTGTGAGCAACGCGATAATAGTGCCCGAAAACCGGGTACATCGTGGCCACGAAAATTCCGTGGATACGCAGACATTCGGACAATGCGATTTGCTCGATTGTTAGCAGCCTCGCGCCATGATCAAGCATGGCATCGATCAAAGCTATGGCATCTTTCAGAACCGGAATATGCCTTGCTGGGTCGACTGCAGTTACGCTTATAGCGGCCTCCTTATAGTTCGGGTCGGTGCGCTCTTCCCGCGAAGCTGGAATGAGGTGGTGATGCAGAACCGCAATGCGGAAATCGTCCGGATTTCTTTCAGTGAGGCGGAGAGCATCCTCGTACATGCGACAGCAGCCGATGGCTTTACACGCCCGCCGTTCGCTCATCCCGAAGGCGTCTCGGAGATGGTCGACAGCTTTCCGCTTGGCCGCGGGCGTCACCATTTCTTTCCCACGAGGTCCTTCAGGGCTGCGTTGATCACCCCAGGAGCGCCCGTCGGCTGATTAAAGGTTTTCGGGAGTGCCTAAGTACGAGGATTTATCCTCGTTCCGCAATCTTGTTCGGCCGCATGCCAGAACTCATCTTTACGACCTTCGTGCTTTCCGAGGCGGCTCGATGGCGCCACATCCGAACGCGAAGCCGGCTTGTGGCACCTTGCAACGTGTCGGCGCGTTCCCGCACAAGACAAAAGTGGCCACGGGTATCTTACGCCTCCTGCAAGATTGACCGCAGGCGCCGCGCCAGGTCTGGCAGGCGGAAAGGTTTGTCGATGATCGGAAACTCGTCTACCGCTCGATATCGTTCCAACACATCCCCCGCGTAGCCCGAAGTGAGCAGGACCTTAATGTTCCGCTGTCTGGCTTGCCGGGCAAGCTCAACGCCATTCATTCCGTTCGGCATCACGACATCGCTCAACAAGAGTTCAACTTGTTGGCCATTCTCCAACATCTGGATGGCCTCCGCACCATTCCGCGCGCAAAGCACCCGATAGCCAAACGTGGTTAGCATTGCGGATGTAACTTCCAGGAGATCCTCATCGTCCTCGACCACAAGAATTTGCTCATGGCCTCCCGGTACGGCCTGCGTTTGGATGGTTTCCATCTCTGCCTCCGCTGTTTGCTCGGCTCTAGGCAGATACAAAGCGACCGTGGTTCCCGCGCCGGGCGTACTTTCTATGGTTACATGCCCATCGGATTGCCGGACGAAGCCATAGACCATGCTGRGGCCGAGGCCGGTACCCTTGCCGACTTCCTTGGTCGTGAAGAAGGGCTCAAAAACCCGATCTCGTACTTCCGGAGCCATCCCGGAGCCGTTGTCCGCGACGGACAACCTTACATAGCGTCCGGGCACACACCCGGCCACACCTCCCTCGTCCAGAACGACGTTCCGCGTCTCGATCTCGAGTACGCCGCCATCCGGCATGGCATCGCGCCCGTTCAGGGCCAGGTTGAGGAGAGCGGCCTCCAGCAGCGGCGGGTCGATGTGACACAGCCATAGTTGCTCATCGGTCCGCAGCCTGAGCTCGCATCCACCACCGACCGCCTGGCGGATGAGCCCCTGGAATTTCAAAATCAGCTCGTTTGGGCTGACCAGTTTTGGGTTCAGTTTCTGCCGCCGGGAAAAGGCGAGAAGACGCGCCGTCAGCGCTGCTCCCTGATCAGCGGCACGCCGTGCAGCCGCGGCGAACTGCCGGACCCTGCCAATATCCGCCGAATTTTCGATGAGCTCGAGATTTCCGGAGACCACCGTCAACAGGTTGTTGAAGTCGTGCGCGACGCCGCCCGTGAGCTGGCCCACGGACTCCATTTTCTGGCTCTGCTGAAGCTGCTCTTCGGTCAGGCGGCGCGCCTCTACGGCCTGCTTGTGCTCGGTGATGTCTCGGAAGAAGATTGCGAGGCCTTCGCTGGAGGGGAATGCATTGAGCGCGTACCAGACACCGCGGCGAGGGCAGAACTCTTCGAACGAGGCCGGGCGCTGGTCTGACATGGCTTCTCGAATTCGGCTAATAATTTCCGTTCCGGCAGCGTCCAGAAAAGCCTCTTGCAGCTCCATGCCGATGAGTTCGCCCCCTTCGGCGATCTGCGCCCAGGCCCGCTGGTTGAAGAAGCTGATGCGGCAGTCCCGATCGACCGTGATCACGCTGTCGGTCGTACTCTCAAAGATCATCGTGAGCCGGGCCGCGGAATCCTCCGCCTTTTCCTTCGCCTCAGACAATTCCTGCTCGCGGTGCTCCAGTGCGTCGGCCATGGTGTTGAACGCGTTGGCGACCCGGGCGATTTCGGATTTGTCCCGGATGTCCACGCGCCGCGAATATTCGCCGAGCCGCCATTGGTTTGCGGCAGAGGCCAATTCACCAAGCGGACGATGGATGAACCGGCGGGCGCCCAAAGTTGTGAGGACCAACACCAGCGAGGTGCTTAGAGCTATCAGGAGGATGTCGCGTAGCGTGCGATCCTGGATCTCGGTGAAGGCCTGCGCCTTGTTGAGGCCAAAGCTGACAACGAGTGCCCCGGAATCGGCCTGCAGGGCCGAGTAGCCTTCGATCCGCTCCGTGCCATCGACGTCGAGGATATCGACCGCACCCCGGTCGTCCATGTTCAAGTATTTGTAACCGGGCATCTTCGTGCCGACGAACCGGCCGTTAGCGGGGTAGCGGGCGAGATAGGTACCGTTGCGGTCCGTGATGGCGAGTGCGGCTCCGCGGGGGGTGCCCTTCTGAGCGATGTAGTCAGCGAGCCAATCGAGGCTGAGACCCGCGACGATGACCCCGCCCAACCGACCATCGTCGCCATAGAAGGGCAACGCAAACTGAATAACTTTACGGCCGGTCGACAGACCTGCCGAGTATTCTCCGACCGAGAATTTGCCGGTCTTCAACATGCTGGCAAAGTAGGCCCGCCCAACGATGGAAATTGGTCTATGGACACTGTTCGTGTCACAGAAAGACCAGCCTTTCACGTCGGCGACAAGAAAGGTAATGAAGGCTGGAAATCGCCGCTGCATACCGGCCAGGTAAGCGTCGCACGCTTGGCTGTCCCTCGTTTTTATCGAGGGGAGTTCCGACATCGCGATCAAAACCTGACGAATTCCCTGTACGATCTGCTGCTGTTCTGCCGCGGCGAGCTTGGCCAGGCTGAGCGCCTGGTTCTGCACTTCGACCTGGCGCGCACGACGGAGATCGAGTTCATTGTATACCTGAATTGCGATCGCGGGCAGTAGCGCGACAGCCACCAGCAAGAAAAAACGCGATAAAATGGTCACTTCTCGACCGACCCCAATCCTCTAGCGTTGTCCTCAGAGCGCTGAGGATCATCACTCTGCGAGCATTTCCCCCGAGCCGCCGACTCGGCCGGAAATCCTTCAATTTGGGGAGCCCCTCCCCCTCGCCAGTACCGCTTATGCGCAATCGACATGAATGACCGGCTCGAACTCAAGCGTCGGCATCGTTGACGCGAAGATATTCACCCAGACCTAAAGACGGGAGAGCGAGCATCAGATGCCGACCGCACACGTCAAACAACTGGGCTTCGTGGGATCTTTTGAAATGCTCGCCATTCAGGAGGCGAATAATGACGCCAAGGGCCTCGTCTTGTCGTCCACGAAGGAGCGTAGGGTCGATGCCAAATGCTCGAGCGTATGCGGTCAGAGCGCCTGGCCCCGAGCCAAAGATGACTCGACCGTTCGTCAGGTGATCGAGTTGCACCATGCGATCAGCAACGCGAACGGATGGTGATATGGCAGATACCTCGCCAGCACCGATGCCTAATGCGCTGTATTCGTTCTCCTGCCGCCGCAAGGAACAGCTCAGGCGATCCGATCGTCTCCCATCCCAAAAGAAATGGTGTTCTCCTCTCCAAAATTCGTCTGAGCCAAAATCGCGCTGCAACGTTGGATGCTCGCCCACGGGATGATGAGGCGCAAGGAAAGCGCCGAACCTCAATTTCGCCATTGATCAATCCCCGCATCTAAGCACGCCTCTTCATTTCTTCGCTTCTTCCGTTTCGCACGACACCTCTGGTGGCACTGCCGAATAGCACCCTGCGCCGGGCGATGTCACGGCTTCCAGAAGACTCGCATGGCAGCATCGATGCGACGAACCCCGTAATGGCCCTTGATCTTCGGCGCCGCATCCAGGTGGAGTTGCGGAATTCGAGCGGTGATCACGCTCAGGCTTTCCTCAAGTTCGGCGCGCGCGAGTGCCTCGCCGATACAACGGTGTGCGCCGAAGCCAAAGATCGGATGCAATCGCGGTTGATCGGTACGACGAATGTCGAACGTGTCAGGACTGCGGTAGGCAGTTTCGTCCCGCATCGCCGACATGATCGAAAGCACTACAAGTTGACCGGCCGGTATTACACTCCCGCCAACGTCGATATTCTCGCGCGCAAGCCTCGCGGTCCCGGCAGCGCTAGGCTCAAAGCGCATTGCTTCAGTGACGGCAGCCGGAACCAATGAAGGATCATCACAGACCGCTGCCCACTGCTCGCGATGCTGAAGCAGTAGGGCGAGTTGCATCGTGATCGCCACCCGCGTCGTATCGGCACTGCCGATGATCAGCGGCATAACCTGGTAAAGCATCTCCTCTGGCGACAGCTCCCCGGCTTCGGTAGCTGCAGCCAGGAACGCCGACAGGAAATCGTCGCGTGGCCTGCGGCGACGTTCCCCGAGAACCTTGTCTACATAGTCACGCAACTGCCGTATGGCATTCTCGATCTCACCGAGCTCGTCCGGTTTCAATCCGAAGCTGAAGATTTTCGTCACCTCATAGACCAGCAGGGTGAATTTCGGAATGTCCTGCCTCGGAAGTCCCAAAAGGTCGGCAATCATGCGGGCGGGCATTTCGGAGGCGAACTCGCCGAAGAAGTCCATCTCGCCCCGCCCGTAACGCTCGCCAATGAGATCATCTGCCGTACGGCGAATGCTCTTACGCATCTCATTGATTGTGCGGGGGGCAAATAGTCTCGAAAATGGCGCGCGGCGACGCCGATGGACATCACCGTCGGCTGTTATCATGCTATACGTGAAGAGATCGAATATCGCTCCGCTGCTGACGCCCAAAGCCTCCGGAAAGCTCGTTCCGCTCGCGCCGGCTCGCGGATCCTTTCCCAACCGGTCGACGTCGGCAAAACGCAAGACGAAATATCCGCCAGTCTCGTGCAGCACGACAGCGTGATCCTTTCGGTACTGGCGGAAGACACCATGCGGATCCACATCCAGTTGCTTGAGGGTGAGGACCGGGAGCGCTGCGCCATGCAGGCTCCCCGACCCCGTCGCCGCAAAATTCTCCACCATCAGTCTCCTTAGTTCGAGTGTTCGATCGCGAAAGCACAGTTCGAGCCCGACAGCGCGCTCACGGTCGCGATTTCGTCGCCTTCGCCGCTCGGAAATAAGGGCTCTGTGAGCCCGTCTTCGGCCGCCACCACAACGTCGCCGCCTCGATCAGACGGTTAGAGGCGTCGCTGAGAAGACGTTATCCGGATCGAAACGACGCTTCACCGCCTGAAGTCTCGTGAGGTTGTTGCCGTAAGCGTGAGCGATTTGGTCCTGAGCCTGCGGGCCCAGAAGGTTGGGATAGCCGCCCGGCAACGACATCGGAGCTAACGTCTGACTAAGATCGCGTGCCCAGCGTTTGTGGACGGAGCCGTCACCAGTAGCAGGGTCCCAACACGCTATGATCTCAACCATGACATGTTCACGTCGCAGTCCAAAGGCGGTGCTGTCCGGCGGGATTTGCGTGGGAAGGCCACGGAAATGCTGAAGGACGATGGTCGAGAATGGCGACGTTCGACTGGTGCCACCTGCAATCAACGCAGAGACCGTCTCTGGATTGAGTTTCGGAATCCAGCGGCTCTCGACTGCATAGCACCGGTCGTTCTCCACACGCGCATCAAAGCTCTGAACTAAATCCTGATAGCTCATTGAAGCGATCTGCACGTGCATGGGCTTACCGCAGCGCTTCAGAACCTCCATTGCGATTTCACCGTCGGATATCTCCCCGGTCCACGCTGGCGCCAAGAATAGCGCCGGGCTGCCGTCCGGTAGAGAAATGAACCCGATAACGACTGACAGTTTGATGTCGGCAGATGCTATTGCCTTGGCATACCGGCCCAGCACTGTCTCGGCTTCACCCCATGGAAACAAAATCATGCCGCCCAGAACCCGGCGACCGCGGTGCAAGCGGACTTTCATCGACGTGACTACGCCGAAATTGCCTCCACCGCCCTTAAGGGCCCAAAGCAGGTCCGGGTTTTCATCGTGATCGACGGTGAGACGTCGCCCGTCGGCAATGACAAGTTCGGCGCCACTCAGGTTGTCCAACGCCAGTCCGTGGCTTGCAATCAGAGGGCCATAACCGCCGACGGTCGTCAATCCGGTCATTCCCGGCAAACCGTTCCAGCCCGTGACGGCAATGAGGTTGCTCGCGGTCGCGGCAGCGATAACTTTGGCGGCCGTGGCGCCCCCGGCAATAGTCGCGATTTGCCCCTCGATATGGACGTGGTTCAGCTGAGACAGGTCGATGACGACTGCTTCCGACCGGACCGAACGACCGGTAACGTCGTATCCACCACTACGAACCGATACTGGCATGTTATGGGCACGCGCTGTTCGCACGGCCGCTTGCACGTCTTCCACGCTTTCGCAGAGGACAATCGCAACCGGATAGTGATCCACCGCGCCGTTCCATACCCGTCTAGCGCTGTCGTAGCCCTCGTCTCCTCGCGCGATGACCCGGCCTTGCATTTGGGTTTGTAGATCGTGCACCGATTGTTCAGATCGACTAACACTCTGCATCATACTTCGAACTCCCGGCTGTGATTGTACGACGGTCGAGAAATACCGGAAGACGGTGTCGAAGATCGCAGGATGGATCGTTGGCGCCGCAGCCTTTCGCGACCCAGTATTCAATCTGGCAGGACGATTCCTGGGCAAACTCCGTATTGCCGCTTATAGGCGACGATGAAACTGGAAGTCGTACTGTAGCCCGCATGGCGGGCCGCCTGTTTAACGCTTACTCCTGCTTCTTTGAGAGCACAGTCGGCCCGTTGCAGCATGAGTGTTGTGCGATGTCCGGATAGTGTCGTGCCGTAGACCTGCTTGAAGGCGGATCGGAGCTTGGTTCTATTCATGGCGGCAACGCGCGCGAGATCATCAACATCCAAAATGCGATGTGGCTCCCGGTCGATGATCTGCTTCACCAAGCCCAACCGATCAAGAATGCCCGGATCGAAGGCACCCGCGCGCAAAGCATCGCGTCGGGAGACCTCGCTCAACAGAGCGGAAACCAGCTCAAACGTCTTGGCCTCATAATAGAGCGTCGCGAGAGACGGAAACATGGCACGTCGGGCAGCAACGTCCCTTGCGATCGCGCCAAAATGACCGGAGTCGAGCGTCTCCATCGCGATCTGTTGCCCTCGGATCATGCGCAGAAGCGAGTCCGGCAATGTCGCAGCAGGAAGGCCACGAGCTTTCATCATGGCCATCAGGTTGACGACGACAGTAACGGCCTTGAGACCTCGCGAAACACTCGTTGCAAATTGGAAGCGCTCGTGTTGCGGCACGAAGACCATCGTCATATCTGCACCCTTCGCATCAAAACGACTATTGCCGACGGCGAAGTCCGTCCAGGCTCCGTCCTGATTGAGTACAGCAGTACATACGATCACGTCCTTCCTTGCCAACGCCTCCAGTTCGACGGTTCTCGAATTCGCCCAATCGACTACGAAGATGCCCATACCTCGTCCTGCCCACGCTACGTTGCCAACATCGGTTGACCATGGGGCCTGGGTCAGATTTCCTCCTCGGGCCTGCATGCCGGCGCGACTTAAAACTTCCTCGAAATCGACTTGCGACACATTCATCTCCGATATCCGCGTCGCCGAGACCACGACGCAATCGGATGATAGCGGAGGCTAAGACCCGATGAACTCAACTCGTTGTGCGTTTTTGCCTTACTGCTAACGGGCGTGATGAGTCGTACGTGTGTCCGTGCGGGTGCACGCCTGCACAAATCATTCACAGAAAGGCGAGAGGATAGTGAGGCTATGTTCGATCCTAGCACTTTGCGTCGCTCAGACGATGAGAGACATCGCGGCAAGTCAAATCGCGGCGATCCGATATTGGCGCGGGGATTCCAAGACCGGGGCGCGCCTCGCCACTGTCCCGCTGATCTTACGGAGCCGTTGTCGACATTGCTGCCATCTTCTTCAGCACGCGCGTCATCGCTTCGATGACAGGCTTGGCGGTTTCACCGATACTATGCCGATCTGCGACAAAGGCAGGATCATTATAGGAAAGAATGGTGTTGCCGGCCTCATCCTGCCAGACCAGCACCTTCAACGGCAAGTCGATGCCGATTGTTTGCGCCGATCGCATCAGCGGAGTTCCGACCTTAGCCGCACCGAAGATCAGAAGATCCGTCGACCGCAGCGGCAGCCCGACCGCGGCGGCGCCAGCGGTGTGGTCGATATGGCTAAATATCGTCATGGCCCTGGCACGGACCTCCGCCTCAAACCGGCTCATCGTTTCCTCTGGGCCAAAGCTGCTGCGCAGCGTGATCAATCCATCAGCGGCCATTGCATGCTCTCCTGATAACCACGTCGTTGTGATCAACACAAAGACGACAGTCCTTGTGGTTGGCAATTCTCGTTTCCTCGAGGGTTTCGGGTTAGTCGATCTCGCTTTCCACGGCGCGCTCTTGGTGGCCGCAGCTCCTCCGTTGCAGCACATCAAACGTCTTCCCGATATCAGCAGCGCGATAAGCAGCCGTGGGCCGCAGGGCGAAACACAGGATGGAAGCGAAGCCGATCCCGAAAAGAACACAAGCGCTCGTCTCCGCATCTGGAGCCAGTCCTCCGGCGACCAGCATGGTCGCTGCACCTGCGAGTCCGATGAAGCAGCCTTGGAAATGCGCGGCCACCGCCGGCAATTTGTCGGGCATGAGCAACGCCTTGAGCACGTAGATGACAACGAGCACCGCCCAGACAACGCCGGCAATCAAGTAGATCCAGTCCTCGATGAACTTGGGAAGTTGCCAGGTCCGCTCGGCTCCCCGCCAAGCATTGCCCAGACCTGCAAGGCCCAGTACAATTCCGAAATAGCTGGCCGGCATATTGCCGAAGATCTCGGAAAAAGGACCGGACGACTTATCCAGCACCCGCCATCGCGCAATTGCCGCCTCCATGATGGTTACTCCAAAGAACTCAGACTGAATGTGTTCGAATGTGCGGGTAGAATAGGCGACGGCATTGATCGAGCCGCATACAGAGCGCCTCGACGCGGTTCAAGGTGCCACCTGCAGCCGCGTCGAACCGCCTCGGCTTCGCTCACTTGCGCATGCCGCCTGCAAACTGGGCGACGAGCGTTGCCCAAGGCATGTCGAGCGCGCCATACACGAGGCCGGCCTCCGGCCGGCTGTTGTCTTTGAGGATCTCGACCATCAACGTGGCGTAATCGGACACGACGACGCCGGCCTGCATCATGCGCAGCAATCCGGCCTGGCGCTTGGTCTCGCTGAACGTTCCGCAAGCATCGACGGCTACGTACGCGTCCGATCCACGAGCCACGGCCGTCATCGCCGCGAAGGCCGCGCACACTTCAAGAGAGATGCCGGCGAAGATCAGCTTGTTCCGCCCGGTGGCCGCGATAGCGTTGACGACGAGGTGGCAGTCATAGGCGTTCACCCATGGACGATCGATGACCTCGACACCGGCCAACGCTTCGACTAGTTCGGGGAAGATCGGTCCCCACATGCTGTCGCTCGCGGTCGTCGTGACGACGATAGGCAGCTTGAGCGCCCTCGCGGCTTTGGCAAGAGCCACCACGTTGTGCTTGAGCTCCCCGATCGAGATGTCCCGGACCCCGGTCATCAGACCAATTTGCTGATCGACCAGTACAAGAGCGGCGTTCTCAGCGGTGAGCGGTTCATAGGTTCGGCTGGGCATTAGGTCCTCCTGGTTAGTTCTATTCGGTTCCCAAACCGGGCGAAGCCGGCTCTGGAGTGACGACTTAGAGCTACCCACTGGACGCTCGACCCAAAAGTCATCAAAATCCGAACCCAGCGTCCCAATGGTTGGACGACGGACCTATGCTGGATCTGAACGATTTCTTTCTGTTCGTGCAGGTGGTCGACCGGGGCGGCTTCACGGCCGCGAGTCGAACTCTGCGGACCCCCAAATCGACGCTCAGTCACCGCGTCCAGCAGCTCGAGGGCAGTCTTGGCGTACGGCTGCTCAACCGGACGTCGCGCAAGTTTGGGATGACCGATGCAGGTGAGGACTTCTACCGGCACGCGGTCGCGGTGCTGCGAGAGGCAGAACTGGCCGAGAATACCGTCCGGCATCGGCTGAGCGAACCAAGCGGCACGATACGGTGTACGGGTGGCGTGGCGACCATGCAGTTCGCCATGACCGGCATTATCAGCGACTTCCTGATACAGTATCCGAAGGTGAACATCGTGGTGCATGCCATCGACCGGCCGGTCGATATTGTTGGTGAGAACTTCGATATCGCCATCAGGGCCCATTCCGGCCCGCTCCCCGATTCCAACCTTGTCAAGCGGACGCTCGCACCGGCCCCCTGGTTCTTGTTCGCAGGATCCGACTATCTCGCCGCGAACGGAGAACCGGAGAAGCCTCAGGATCTCCGCGATCATCCTTCGCTCTTCATGATGAGACCCGGCGTGGACCCGGTCTGGCGATTGCGCCCTGCCCGCCAGGCGAACCAGGCGAGGAATGAAGTCGTGATGCCGCTGACGCCGAGGCTCTTGAGCGACGACGAGATCGGGCTCCAGGAAGCAGCAATCAGAGGTCTCGGGATCGTGGCGTTGCCCGGTTACATCTGCCGCACTGCGGTCAAATCCGGAGCCCTGCGGCGGGTATTGCCGAACTGGATCGCCGGCGACTCCACGATTACGGCGCTCATTCCGTACAGGCAGGGACTGCTGCCGTCGGTTCGGGCCTTCCTTGATCATCTGGTCACGGAATTTCCGAAAGCCGTCCTGATGTAGGTCGTCCAGCCTGTCGTACGCTAGGTTCCAAATTTGGCATCTGTTCAGCTGTCGGGCTTTGCTCCTAGATGCGTGTCGAAGACGAAATTCGTCTGGAGCATGAGCGATGAACATATTGCCGGAATTGAGCTGGACGTGTCTCTCCGAAACGTTGGGCAAGATCGTCTCGGCGGCCCGCATCGATCGGAAACGGCTTACCGCAGATCAAGTCTTGGAAGCGATGATCGGCGGATAGATCCGTTGTAGATAGAGGACGACTTCGTGATGACGGCGCCGACCTGAGACCCTCGCGCAGGAATCCGAGCCGACAACCGCGGAACGCTTGTGACGCGCACGGGATGTCCGCCTCCTGCGCCGACGGCAAGCCCGGCCGCATCCCGACCTGCCACTTCTCCCAAATGCCCCCTTGCTACGCGTGGGCCAGATAAGCTTCTGGAGAGGAAATTAATGATGTCAGCTCCCGGATTGAGGAATTATCAGCAGAGCAAGACGGAGTTCGTTCGAATTTCGACGGACGAGCGTGACCGTGAGCGCGCCTTACGCGAGCGCTTCGCGGACTTCTGGGGGACGGCGAGCGCCGAGCCGAGGGCGATCTACGACGCCTTCATTTCTGCCAGCCCCCTGACCCATGATGTTGATCTCGAGGCGGTCTACGAAGGCAGCGTGCGGGGGTGGTGGGTTCATCCACAACAGGCCGAGGCCGGCGAGGCCATCCTCTTCCTGCATGGCGGCGGATACGTGAAGGGCTCCGCGAGAGCATACCAGGGTTTCGTCAGCCAGATCGTCAGCCGCGCACGGATTCCGACGCTCGTCATCGACTACCCGCTGGCTCCGGAGGCCACGGTGCCGGCGCCTCCGGAAGCAGCTATAGAGGCCTGGCGATGGCTGGTCGCACAAGGCCTGAACCGAATAGCGATTGCCGGCGGCTCGGCGGGCGGCGGTCTGACGCTCGTGACGCTGGCAGAGTTGACCAAGAAGCCCCATGGCCCGGCGCCGATCGCAGGCGTGGGGTCGGATCTGGCTTTCACGGGCGCATCGATGAAGAATCCGGCCGTCGCTGATCCGTTGATCGGCTACGAATACCTGAAGGATTGCGCGCACAAGTACCTCGGCGTCGCGGATTCCCGCGATACCCTCGCCTCGCCGCTTTACGGCGATCTGCGGTGCCCACCGCCACTTCTCATTCAGGTGGGTACTGATGAGCGCCTGCTCGACGACGCCCGGCAATATGCCGACCGTGCGACGCAGGCCGGAGTTTCGGTCGAGCTCGAGATATTCGAAGGGATGCATCACGTCTTCCAGCTCGACGTCGCACATCTCGAAAGTAGCCGCGTCGCGCTCGATCGCGCAACCCGATTCCTTCGCGACGCTTTCGACGGCCGATGACATTCCCTCGCGGGGTCATCCATCAGGAAAAAGGAACGTGTTATGGTCAAGGAGCCTAAATCGCCCGACGTCGTCATCGTAGGTGGCGGATCCGCAGGCGCCGTGCTCGCGAGCCGCCTGAGCGAGGACAGCGCGAGGCGTGTTCTCCTGCTGGAGGCGGGTAAGACATACGCGCCTACGGAATATCCGGACGTGATAGCGAACGCGAACCGCGTCGGGGGCGACCAGACGCACGACTGGGGTTACCACACCCAGGATCACGTCGGACTCGGTCACGATGTGACGGCGCTTCGCGGCAAGGTGCTCGGGGGCAGTTCAGCCATCAATGCTGCGGTCGCGATGCGCGCCAGACCGTCCGATTTCGCGCGCTGGAGTGCGCACGGGATCGAGGGCTGGTCCTTCGACGACGTTCTGCCGATCTACAAGGCGATGGAGAACACTCCCACAGGCGACGATGCCTGGCACGGGCGTTCAGGCTCCTTTCCGATCCGACAGCGGACGATGGAAGAGAATACTCCGTCGATGCGAGCCTTTGTGCTCGCCGCTGAAGCGTGCGGCTTGGCACGCGTAAGCGACTTCAACGGAGCGGAGCAACACGGTGTGTCGCCTTATCTGTTGAACGTGGTCGACGGCAAGCGCATCAACACGGGTATGGCCTACCTCATCGACGAGGTGCGCCGCCGACCGAACCTGACGATCATGGGTGGCGTCGAGGTCGACAGCGTCGTCTTCGGCGGYCGCAGGGCGACCGGCGTTCGTCTCGCGAACGAAGATACGATAGCGGCCGGACAGGTGATCCTGTCGGCCGGCGCGTACGGTAGCCCTGCGATTCTCATGCGCTCGGGGATCGGTCCGCGCTCACATCTGCAGGAACTCGGCATTCCCGTCCTCGTCAATGCCCCGGTCGGCGCGCGGCTGAAAGAGCATCCGTTCTACTACAACATCTACGCCCTGAAGCCGGAAGCGAAGTCGATGGCGCCGGCCGCGGGCGCCATCATCTGGACCAGATCCAGCGAGGCTGGGCCCGCCGAACTTGATCTGCATATTTCCGGTACGCACATATTCGATCCAGCGCAAAGCCCGACCGGAGGGGCGATCGTCCTTGCCTGCTCGGTCACGCTTCCTGAATCGAGCGGATCAATCCGCCTGGCGAGCCGCGACCCGCGCGCTATGCCGCTCATCCGCTTCAACTTCTTCCAAGATCGAAGTGACCTGCGCCGGATGATGGAGGCCGTGCGCCTCTCGCGCAAAATCGGAAGAACGGCGCCGTTCAGCGAGGTGGTCGAACGCGAGATGACGCCCGGCAACGAGGTACAGGATGACGACGCGCTGGAGGCGGCGGTGATCGCGTCTGTCGACGGATATTCTCACCCGACCTCGTCCGTTCCTATGGGCGGTCGCGCGGACCCTCGCGCCGTCGTCGATGCGAAGGGCGCGGTACGTGGAACGGATGGCCTGCACGTCATCGACGCGTCGATCATGCCGGACACCGTCTCGGCGCCGACGAACATCACGACCATCATGATCGCGGAAGCCCTCAGCCGGCACTTCTGACCCCTATGTCATCTCGCAGCCGTCGAGCATCGTCGTCTCCTCTGGCGCGCCCCTCCGCGCCGGCAGCGCCGCCGCTCGGGCCGCGAGTACTCGAGGACCAGCACATCGGCCGTTTCGGCGCGCGGATCGGCGAGCTCTCCTGCCACTTTTCCTCGGCCTAGGTAAGAGATGCACCAGCGCCCTCAGCGAACGATGCTACCTGCGATGCTAATACGTTTTCGTTGGTAGGTTGGCGGCAGAGGCCAGGCGTGAGCTTCTCACGCGGTGCCCCATGGCAAGCTCGCCTCGAATATACTCATCGTCGAGCGGCGAGGCATGCCCCGGGGACGACATTCAGAATCTAGATGGCTTCCACGAACCGAATAACAACATCACCATCACGCTGCAACGGCGCGGCGCGTCTTCATCGCATGCCATGGTTCGATCCACGCGTCAAAGACGATGCGGGCCGTATGCACCCCCGCTTCGGTGACGATCATGCCAGAAAAGGAATGACCTACCAGGACCGTCGGCCGTCTTGCCGTGCCGGCACGCGCTCTGCCAAAGCGACTGCTTCAGGCAGCTTGGCCAGCGGATTTTGCACGGAGGTAGCATTGAAGCCCACGCCCCGCCGGCGAAGAGCCCCGCACGAGCGCGACGGCGCGGCCCTTCGGCGGAGGCATCTGCGGCCATGCCGCGAGTGGAGATCAGCGAAGCTACTGCTCCTTAGCGGTGTAAAACGTGCGTCTGTGCATCATCATGATGCCTGTTCCATTGATCATTGGTTGGGAGGGGACAGTCTTGATGCCATCGCCTGGCCTGCGTTCAGCAATGCCAGCGACGCAAATGGCCGCGCGTCGCATCTAGTCATCTGTAACGCAAGTTCGTCACATTAGTTGATAGCTCGATTCTCTACAGAGGAGAGAGCTCGTGGCGAATGGTGAGCGAGGCCGGCCGATCGCGCCGTCGGTGCTTAGTCCGCGGGAGCGGGCGTACTTGGAGAGGCAAGTTCGTCGTCATCGCGTTGCCCGATCGCTATCTGAGCGCTGCCGCGCGATCCTGCGGTGGATGGCTTGCCAAGCAAGTCGGTGGCTGCCGAACTTGGCATCCATGAACACACCGTTGGCAAGTGGCGCCGTCGATTCTTGAAGGATCGCTGTGATGGCCTGCTTGACGAAGCCCGCCCTGGCCGCCCTCGAACCATCGACGACGATCAGGTTGCTGAGGTAATCGAGCGGACATTGCGTACGACGCCGCGCGACGCGACGCACTGGTCGATCCGCTCGATGGCTGCGGAAACTGGCTTTTCTCACACCACGATCCGCAGAATGTGGACGGCGTTCGGCTTGCAGCCGCACCGTAGCCAGACATTCAAGCTGCCGAGCGATCCGCTGTTCGTCGACAAGGTACGCGATATCGTCGGCCTTTACCTGTCCCCGCCGAACCGAGCCCTTGTCCTCAGCATCGATGAGAAAAGTCAGATCCAGGCACTTGATCGCGAGCAACCGGTCTTGCCAATGATGCCTGGCGTACCGGAACGTCGCACGCACAGCTATGTGCGGCATGGTGCGACCTCGCTGTTTGCCGCGCTCGATGTCGCCTCGGGGTTCGTCATAGGCAAATGCTACAAGCGCCACCGCGCAGTTGAGTTCTTGAAGTTCCTCAAAGAGATCGACGCTCAAATCCCTGAAGGGCTCGATGTCCATATCGTCATGGATAACTACGCCACCCACAAGACGCCTAAGATCAAAGCGTGGCTCGCCCGCCGGCCGCATTATCACGTCCATTTCACGCCGACTTCCGCGTCATGGATCAATCAGGTCGAGCGCGGGTTCGCTGAACTCACCAGAAAGCAGATCCAGCGAGGTATTCACACTTCAAATGGACCAAGTCCGCAGACCAGATTTTGGCTTCCGTCAAACGCTTCTGCCACAATGCCTAGCAGACTTTATGTGGCGACTTTTAGATTCACGTGACTAGTTCTGAAGGCATTGGTTTGCGGGGTCGCGGAGTTGTGCTCACATCGATCTTTGCTTCTTACTCAGTGATCTTCACGAATCCTTGCTGGACGAGCTGTGACGTTCTCGCCATAGCATCCGTATTGACCTTGATGTCCGCAAGCAAGTCCTCGTTTCCCCAACCGTGGGCCTTTGCGGTCGCGCCGCAAAGCTCAACCTTCACGCCGCGCTTCTGCAGACCGGAAATGAGATCCTTGTAGGGATTGCCCGTCGCAATGTTGCGATCCGCGTTATACGCCGTGTCGTGCAGAGTCACATGCCCAGCATTCGTATGGAAGACTGCGACAATCTCCGAGGTCGCGCTCCAACCCGCGATGTCGTTCTTAATGAGCTGCATGTGAAAGATCGAAGCCGGAAGGTCTCCCTCGAACTGTAGGGCGCCGATGCTGAATACGATCTTCACATCCGACAGCTTGACCGGGATGTCGATGTGAAGCGGCTTTTCGGGCACGGACATGTCAAGGCTCCTGTCAGGTTTGAATTGTTGCGCTTCCACGGAAGCGAAGGCGATAGCGTGGGCGCTCGCGCTGAGGGTATCAGACGCCCTCATAGACCAGCCTGGTGAACAAGGCGGGCGTGATGAGGAACTGGCCCCATTTCGCGTCGAATTGTTCGGTTGGCTTGGCCGCGATGGTCTCATCGAGCGAGCGGCCCGAGCGCTTGAACATTGCGACTTGATCCCGGATGGCGACGAGCATGTCGCGATAGGCGATCAGCTCGTCCTTGTTGCTCACGGCACTGGCACGGTTGGGCAGGTTGTGGCCGGGGATGACGATGGTTTTGCTTCCGGCGGCGGCGATGTTCTGCTGAGCCGCCTTGATCATCCCGTCGATGTTGCCGCCGGTCGAATAGTCGATGAACGGATAGATGCCGTTCCAATAGGTGTCCCCGCAATGGAGGATTTCAGCCTCGGCGAAGCTGACCGAGATGTCGCTGTCCGTATGCGCGGGGCCATAGTGCTTCAAATTGAGGGTCGAGCGGTTGATGGTGATGCGCTTGTCCGAAGAGAACACCTCGGTCGGCACCGCGGCCAAGGGYGGCGAAGGGAACGTGTAGTCCCAGTCCGCGACTCTCTGGGTGGAAAGCAGATGCTTGTGCGTGTTCTCGTGAGCCAGAATGGCAGCGCCTTCCTCACTTAGCCACTGATTGCCGTCCGTGTGGTCGAAGTGCCAGTGAGTGTTGATAAGGTGCTTGATGGGATCGCGGCTAAGGCTGTTGACAGCCTCCAGGATGCGCGGGCGGGTAGCGGTAATGCCGGCGTCGACGAACAGCTTGCCGTCTCCGCCTGTCAGAACGGCGATGTTGCCGCCAGAGCCCTCGATGACCGCGACATTGCCGCGCAGCTTGTGAATCTCGATGGGCATCGTCGCGGCAGAGTCACGGATCGTATCGACGATGTTGCGTGCTTCGGCGAACGCTTCGGCGGGCTTCAACCAGTCACGATTCGTACCGAGACCGGCGGCGACGGCGCAGCATATGCAAAAGCTGCGTCGTGACAGTGTCTGCGGGGTGCGCACGGACATCGGAGACTCCTCTGATAGATTGGATGGTTTCCAGGGTGGCGGTCGTCCTTGCTGCGCTGCTGCTCCTTGGCGCGCCTAGTTTTATGCCTCGATGAACGCCAGAAGATCCTAATTGATCACATCAGCATGGGTGGTGAGCATTCCATGGGGGAACCCGGGATAGATGTTCAGCGTCGCGCGGTTAAGGAGCTTCGCCGAGAACAGGGCAGCGTCCTTGTATGGCACGATCTGAACGTCGTCTCCGTGCATCACGAGCGTTGGCACTGCGATGACCTTCAGGTCCTCGGTGAAGTCGGTTTCGGAATAGGCCTTGATGCCCTCGTAATGCGCCTTAGCCCCGCCCATCATGCCTTGGCGCCACCAATTCGCGATGACGCCCTCCAGCGGTTTCGCGCCGGGCCGATTGAACCCGTAAAACGGACCGGACGCGACGTCGCGATAGAACTGGGCGCGATTATCCGTGAGGCCCGCGCGCAGCCCATCGAATACTTCGATGGGCAGACCATCCGAGTTGTTCGGCGTTTTCACCATGATCGGTGGCACGGCCGACATCAATACCGCCTTGGCGACCCTACCCTTGCCATGGCGCGGAACGTAGCGCGTCACCTCTCCTCCTCCGGTGGAATGCCCAATGTGGACGGCATCGCGCAGAGCCAGATGGTCTACAACTGCGGCCGCGTCTGCAGCGTAGTGATCCATATCGTGGCCGCCCGAAACCTGGCCTGAACGCCCATGGCCACGGCGATCGATGCCGATGACTCGGTATCCCCGCTGGACAAAAAACAGCATTTGCGTATCCCAGTCATCGGCGCTCAATGGCCAGCCATGATGAAAGACGATAGGCTTTCCTTGACCCCAGTCCTTATAGAAAATCTGGGTACCGTCTTCGGTTTCGACATACGGCATGTCGATTCACTCTGTTTACGATTTCCGTCTTCAACGGCGGAGATCTGTACCGACTGTCCTTTTGATTATTCCGCGTGGGTTCGCCCATTCGAATGTGGCGAATGCTTCACCAGCTTCGGCGCTTAAGCTCATCGATCTCAACCTTTGAGTCCACTATGTTCCGGTCGAGATCAGAGCCTGATCTCACGTGTATCCACGGATCCAGCGCAACCACATAATCAGCAACTTTGGCCCTTACACAGATGCAGATGGGTGACAGACTGAGTCAGTTATGCAAGTTTCTAGTGGAACAGATACCGTTCTGGGGCTTTCAGAAAGGCGGATATGTCTGAGACGTATCGACACGAATATATTGTGCGAACGCTGAGCAGCCTGATTGAGCGTGGCGTGCTGCGGCCCGGCGATCGTATGCCTTCGCTGCGAGAGACGCGTGAAAAATGCGGAGCCAGTTTGGGGACCATAATGCACGCTTATGTACGGCTCGAAGACTACGGTCTCATCGAGGCACGGCCGAGGTCCGGCTACTACGTGCGCTCACGTCTGTCACGGCCGGCCGCAGAGCCTGTGATGTCATCGCCTCCAACGGCGAGTACAGAGGTCACCGTTGCCAACTTGGTGTTCGACGTGCTTGAGGCAATCAAGCGGCCCGAAATCGTGCCTTTAGGATCGGCCTTCCCAAGTCCCGAACACTTTCCCACCGAGAAGCTGAATAAGGCGGCGGCCGATGCGGCACGCCGATTGCCCGTGTGGAGCAGCGTAAGAGATTTGCCGCCGGGCAACGTTGAATTGCGTCGGCTCATTGCGTTGCGCTACGCGGAAGCGGGAGTAGACATCGCACCCGAGGATATCGTCATAACCTGTGGCGCTATGGAGGCCATCAATCTCAGCCTGAATGCCGTTGCAAAACCGGGCGACATCATTGCCATTGAGTCGCCAACCTTCTACTCGTCTCTGCTCTCGATTGAGCGAATGGGGATGAAGGTGGTTGAGATCGCGACGAGCCCCCGCGACGGCATTGATCTTGTCTCGTTGCAAAATGCGCTGGATACCCTTGATGTGGCAGCCTGCCTCGTCATGTCGAATTTCCAGAACCCACTTGGAGCGTCGATGCCGGATGAGAAGAAACGGGAATTGGTTGCTATGCTGGCAAAAACCAACACTCCCCTCATCGAAGATGATGTCTATGCGGAACTCTACTTCGGCAAAACAAAACCTCGACCGGCCAAGTCCTTTGATCGGTCAGGGCTCGTCTTACACTGCGGGTCCTTTGCCAAATGTCTCGCGCCGGGCTCCCGCATCGGCTGGGTCATACCCGGCAGGTTTAAGTCGGAAGTCGAGCGTTTGAAGTTCATCAGTACCATTTCAACATCGTCGTTGCCGCAGGCTGCCCTGGCAGAATACCTGAAATACGGTGGCTATGAGCGGCACTTGCGCRGATTTAGGCAACGTCTAACGGAAGCACTTGCAGCCATGACGCAGGCCGTGACGACGCATTTTCCTGCGGGCTGCCGGCTCACGCAGCCCCAAGGCGGTTATATGCTTTGGGTCGAAATGCCAAAGTCGATCGACGCATTGCGGTTGCACCAACTGGCCTTGGCGGAAGGGATCAGCATCGCCCCCGGACCTCTTTTTTCAGTTAAAAGAAAATACAAGAATTTTGTCCGCCTGAACTATGGCCATTTTGATGTCAAATCGACTGTGAATGCGGTGCGGACATTGGGCCGCCTTAGTGCTGATCTGATGCGGTAGAATCGTATAGTGCCTTTTGTTGCTCAGCGAGAGTCGCGTTGCTGCTTGGTACTTAACGGACGTCGATAGTTGGTGGTGTCCGCTTAAATCGCTTTCGCCGAAAGGACGAGGCCGCTTGCGCTCACGAGGCAGTGCCGTCATTCGATGCCGGATCGGTTGGGCGCCCCAATACCGAACGGGCCACGAAAGTCATCTCGCAGGTCGAAGCAATCTAGCTGATCGACGAGGCCGGCCGTCACGTGGCTTCGCAAGCGCGGACGGATCGCCCATAATTTCGAGGTGGCTGCCGAGCTGCGCAAGGCGATGGAAACACGGATCGGGGCTAAGGCGCTATACAACAATTAGAGTGCAGTCCTCCGTGTCACCGCTTCGGAGAGACACCCGCAGCGACCGATTCCGTAATGGCCCTGATCTTGGCGCCGCATTTAGTTGGATTTGCAGATTTCGAGCGGTGATCAAGCTGAGATTTCCTCAAGTTCGTCGCGCGCAAGTGCTTCGCCGATGCAACGGTGTGCGCCAAAACCAAAAATCGGACACAATCGCGGTTGACAGCGCACCGGCTGCAGCTAAACCGCTCATGCCTGCGCCGATTATTACTGCCTGTTTACCGATCGTTCTACCTGTCATAGGAAACTCTCTCTAACTCTCTTCATAGACCACTGTGACATAAGGCGACTTTATCGTTTGTTTCGCCGCACATGCATTCAGAAGCGCAGAATCCGATACCTAATAATAGGCGGCTAATGCGTCGCCGCGATCGTACGAAGGCGGGCCACGCACGATGCGCGCCTGTTCGGCGCCGTTTCACAGCATTGCAAACGTAACCACTTCCCGCCGATCTGCAATCAAGCTGTAACCGCCGTCTCCCTACAGTGGCGCGATGAAGAACCATGCAGGTTATAATTACGTGCTGATCGCCCGTGGTGGGGAGGCGACATGCCAGAGGTGAGTAACATTCCACCGGGCTCGTCGTACTGGCCAGCCGATCCGGCCGAGCCTGTTCTGGACATCTCCATCGGTGATGCGCTGCGCGCAGCCACATCAACATGGCGAACCCGCACGGCCCTGATCGACGGAACCTCGGAGGAGCAGACGCGTCGTCGATGGACGTTCGAGGAGTTGCTTACGGAATCGGAGAAGGTCGCGCGGGCACTATTGCTCCGTTTTGTTTCAGGCGAACACGTTGCGATCTGGGCGGCCAATCGCCCGGAGTGGGTAATGATTGAACTCGGCGCATCTCTGGCGGGTCTGACGCTCGTCACCGTTAACCCTGCGTATCTCGGCGAAGAGCTCGCATTCGTCCTAAGACAATCGCGGGCGCGCGGCATTATCGTTCAGGATGTCTACAGGAACCGGAACCTTGCGCAGGCAGTCAATGCTGCCCGTGACACACTTCCAGATCTCCGCGAGGTCATCGCCCTGTCCTCATGGCCGGAGTTCCTGAAGAGCGGCGAGGCGCGAACAGCATTGCCGTCAGTCAAGGCCGCCGATGTCGCTCAAATACAGTACACGTCCGGAACGACCGGTACACCCAAGGGAGCGCGCCTGACCCATCGTAATCTGGCGAATAACGGGCGCATCTATGCGCGGACGATCGGAGCGGGGCCGCAAGACATCTGGATCAATCCGATGCCGATGTTTCACACCGCCGGTTGCGGGCTTTGCACGCTCGGTGCTCTGCAGACGGGCGGTGCCCAAGTTCTGCCGCCGGGGTACGATCCCGAACTTATGCTGAGCTTGTTCGAGCAAGAGCGCGGCACCATCATGCTCTGCGTTCCGACCATGCTCATTCGGATACTCGACTCTCCATCCATTGCACAGAGAACCCTGTCATCCTGGCGGCTAGTCACGCTCGGCGGCGCGCCCATTCCTCCAGAACTGGTGCGTCGGGCTCGAGCGAAGGGCGTAAAGGTTGCGATCGGGTTTGGCCAGACCGAGGCCTCTCCGTATTTGACGCATACGCTGCCCGACGATCCTCACCCTGACTGGGTTTCAACGGTCGGCCGGCCCATGCCGCAAACCGAGATCAAGATCGTCAGTACTGAAACCGGCGCGATTCTGCCGGTCGGAGAGATCGGCGAAATCTGCGCTCGCGGATATTCCATCATGAAAGATTATTTCGACAATCCCGAAGCGACGCGATCGGCAATCGATTTCGAAGGCTGGCTTCACACCGGCGATCTGGGGAGTCTGGACGAGCACGGTTATTGCCGCGTACAAGGTCGGCGCAAGGAGATGATCATCCGCGGCGGCGAGAATATCTATCCCCGCGAAATTGAGGACGTTCTGTATACCCACCCCGCCGTAATGGGAGCCGCGATCGTCGGGATTCCGGACCGCGAATGGGGTGAAGTGCCCGTCGGATTTGTCCAGACCAAGCCGGGGTATGAGGTCGCCGAGCAGGAATTGTCGGAGTTCTGTCGAGAACGCCTGGCCTCTTACAAGGTCCCCCGTATCTGGCGGTTCGTCGACCAATTTCCGCAGACCGCATCCAGCAAGATTCAGAAGTACGTTCTTCGCAAACTTCACTTTGCAGAGAAGGTCCCGTGACGCACTTGGGATGAATGCGATTTCTGCTGCGCGAATGCGCAGCATGGTTACGACGCCGCTTTACACACGTAAGAGACACGTAAGAAGGAGCTTTCCATGGGCACGCCGCTCCCGATATCGGTCCTCGATTTCTCGCCAATGCGTGACGGCGAGACGGTAAGCGATTCGCTGCGCCGAACCGTCGAGCTGGCACAGCTGGCCGAGTCGTTGGATTATCGGCGATTCTGGTTTACCGAACATCACAATGTCCCACGCCTAACCAATGCAGCACCGGCCGTCGTGCTCGCACACATCGCCAGCGTGACGAGATTGATCCGCGTTGGCTCCGGCGGGGTGATGCTGCCCAACCATTCGCCGCTGGTCGTTGCGGAGCAGTTCGGGACGCTGGCGGGGCTGCATCCCCGTCGGATTGATCTCGGGATCGGGCGCGCGACGGGCGGCCCCGGTGCGGATTCGGAGATATTCCGGATGCTACGCAAGCCGCCCGATGCGCGCGATCGATTCAAATGCGACCTCGACGAGCTTCTGGCGCTGCTCGGTGAGCGGCAGGCGGACGACGCTGCGTACGTCCCTGCGCGAGGCCTCGATGTTCCAGTGTGGCTCCTGGGATCGTCAACATCGTCGGCGGCGCTGGCCGGAACGCTTGGCCTGCCGTTCTCCTACGCGAGCCATATTGCGCCCGATGACCTGCAGGTCGCCTTGCACACCTATCGCAGGAATTTCCGAGCTTCCAGAACCCTTCAGCGCGACTATACGATGGTTTCCGCCTTCATCATTGCTGCGGAGACCGATACTCAAGCCCAGGATCTGCTGGCATCGATCCGGCCGATCCTGATGCAGTGGTTTCGCAAGACAAGCGTGCCATTGGCGACGGACAAGGTCACGACATCCACTGCAGCGGCAACGCCTGAGCAAGACCTGCCCTATGCTATCGTGGGCTCGCCGGAGACGGTGCGATCCGGTATCGAGGCAATGGTGCGAAAGACGCTGGCCGACGAACTGATGGTCGTCACGCTGATCCGCGACCCCGCTGCTGCCCGCCGCTCTTACGAGATCGTTGCCCGCATCTGCAGGAACATCACCCGTGAGCCCGCGAGATCAACCACTGGCTGAGCATGTGGGAGTCCCGAATTCGTCGACATCTCCCACACAATTCTCGGCAGGCAATTGCTACCTTTTGCTGACGTTTGGAGCTAAAATGAAACCTGGTGTCACCACGGAATTTGAAACGACGGAATTCGCAGGAATAACCGCCAAGATCATCAACCCCTTCCCCAGCCCGTTCACTGTCCTCGACATGACTATCAAGCCTGGTTTCGGCGCGCCTGCTCATATCTCGTCGACCGAAGACAAGCTCTTTATGGTAATCGAGGGGCAACTAAAGTATCTCATCGGCGATAAGACCGAAATTGTCGGCCCCGGCGCCCGCGTGATAATTCCAAGGGGCGTCATTCACGGCTTCACAAATGTCGGCATCGGTGAAGCCCGGCATATCCTTGTGTCCACGCCACGCCGCCACGAGGAGTTCTTCCTCGATTTGCACAGCATACCGCAACCGCGTGAGGAGCACATGGATCAACTGCCGGCGATCGCCCAACGTCACGACCAAGCTATCGTCGGGCCATTGCCGTAACGGTGTTTCCCTCTTCCGTCCGAGACAGATGGTGCGGCAGTTCTTCATCGAACTATTGGCGCGGCTGATGGGCTCCGCGCGCCACCGTGTCAATCAGATCATGCGAGACTAGGTGTCTTCGAGTGTGATCAAGTAGCAGCACGGCGACCTTTGCTTAGCGGACCAAGCCAAGCTTAAAGAGCGAGCGCGGAATAATCCGCATGCGTTTTCCAGCCATTGTCTAGTCGCGACGCTGTGGACGGCACGCCTGACCGCTTTGATTTTGACGCGGGCCCGCTTTGGGTCACGGGACGACCCAAGGAAGGGCGTGTCCGCTTTGGTCCAGACTGTGTAAAAACGTTTTTCCTCCCCACGCAACCGGGGACGATCCGCGTCAGACACGACGGTCTGAGCATATTTTTGCTTATCGAGTCCGGAGTCAATCCGGACGCGAGCTCGGGCCACGCTAAGCGACCTGAACGGTCGCACGATGCACATAACAGCACGAGCTCTTCACGCCCGGATTGCCACTAGGAGCGGCTTGATGCCGACGATGTTCATTACGCGCGTATGGTTGTAGGCGAGTACGTTCAGCGCCATTTCGGTCGCGACATTGAGCAGCCGCTTCATTAGAAAGTGTGTTGCGCCCATCCGCATCTTCCGTGTGGCGAACGGATGCTCGACGGTTTCGCGGCGCACACGCATGGAGGCATTTCCGCACTGCGGCCGACCGGGTTTTAACGTTCGATCCGCCGCCCCGGCTCACTAAAGACTGAGCCGAGTAGTGTGGGGTCAAAGAACGTAGTTCCATGCCGAGAAACCCGGCGGGTGTTGCGAAACTGAGACAAGGTTATTCGCGGTTAGATGGCCGGGCGAACCTCAAACCGGGCGCGACGGGCGCGCGATTATCGAAGGGGAAAGGGCCGGGCGCGTCATCAAACCGCCCACACATGCCGCCCCTCGCTGGGGTGGCRGACCCTGACCTCCCCCCTACCTAAATTCGTGACAATTTTCGCGCACCTGCAAACCAGCTCGGACGCAGCAGAAAATAAATGCTCAAACTGCCTGCTAGAGCAACCGCGATGAGAGATCGTGCTCCGCCAACTATCTGAAAAGCGGCGGTCTTTTCTTCGGCTCACGGCGAACGCTCGCACTCGACCGATGGCGGTCATCAAAAACTGGGGCAGCGGAAAAAAATCCGTGAATGGAAGTGGGGCCGGTCCGCCAGCTGGGAGGTGTCGAGGAATTGCCCACCCCCTCGCTGCACCTGCCTCGTCCCCGGTGGCTTTTGTATTTAATTCCAAAATTTTGCGTACGAAGGAGGGAGACCGGTCCGGGGCATCAATCCCTAGAGTTTTGACTACCCCCGCCATCGACAGCGTCTTCCTCATACTCTTCTGCCGCCAGCTCTAGCAGCGGCAGCTGATCAGGCGGAGGCGCTGATATCCGGCTGCGGCTAGCCGGCGTAAAGCCGAACTCTGACGCAATGCGCATCATGAGCTCTGCCTGCCTGTTGGCAATCGACAGATACGGCGACTGGATGGGATAGCCCGTCGGCGACTTCACCATCGTCCCGTATTTCTGGATCTGCTCCATCGCCTCCGCCCAAAGCGCGTAGGCGCCGCAGTAGGTGGCAAGCGCACCACGGTCCAGGTGTGTGACTAAATTCAGCTTGGAGAGTTCCGCGGTGAGGCGGATCCATTCTTGCTTGGCGACGGGGCTTAGCTGAGGAGGACACTCCGGCATTGCGGGCTCGGGCCTTGGCTCATGGGGATTGAGAGGTCGTTTGCCGGGATTGCCGGTCAACGCCTTGATCCTAGTCGACTTCGGGCGGCGGCCGCGCATCATGACGTTTCTCCAACTGACGGCTCTTCTGCTGCGAGGGCGTCAAACAGAACATCGTCGCTCACACGCTTCGCCTTCTCGCCCGTGAAGACTTGCCAGCGACGGATCGCTACGTCGACGAATAGCGGATCGATCTCGCGTGCGAAACAAACTCGCCCGCACGATTGCGCTGCAATCAGCGTAGTCCCGCTACCCAAAAATGGTTCGTAGATGGCCTGTCCAGGGCCAGAATTGTTAAGCATCGGCCTTCGCATACACTCGACCGGCTTTTGGGTAGCGTGCCGAGTTTCCGCGTCTTGCCCACCGCTACCGATCGTCCACAACGTGGTCTGCTTTCGGTCGCCGGTCCAATAGCCCTTCTTCCGCACCGCGTACCAGCAGGGCTCGTGTTGCCAATGATAGTCTCCCTGGCTCATCACCAGACGCTCCTTGGCCCAGATGATCTGCGCCCGGACCGTAAAGCCGCTCTTGGCGAGGCTTTCGGCGACGATCGTCGAACGGAGTGCACCGTGCCAGACGTAGGCGATCTCACCGGGGAACAAGCTCCAGGTCGGGGTCCAATCCGCGATCTCATCGTTGCGGATCTTGCCCTTGCGCGCTGAGGTGTTGACCCCTCGTCGGTGCCGCCATTGGTCGTATTCGACACCATAGGGCGGGTCCGTGACCATCAACTGCGGCGCAGTCCCCGCGAAGAGCGACTCCACGAGGTTGGCATCCCTGCTGTCGCCACATGCAATCCGATGGGCACCCAACTGCCAGATATCGCCTGGCTGCGACACCGCGATTTCGGTAACCTCGGGGAGCTCGTCCTCGTCCGTCAGGCCACCTTCCACTCGCGAAAGCGCCCTCGCCAATTCCTTGCTGGTGAAGCCGAGGGTCGAAAGATCGGCGCCCATCCCCGAAAGATCGGCCAACTCAAGGCTAAGCATTTCAGCGTCCCAGCCGGCGTTCAGAGCAATCCGATTGTCGGCGAGCACAAGTTGTCGCCGTTTAACTTCTGTCAGACCATGAAGAACGACCACCGGTGCTTCGGTCAGTCCGAGCTTTCGGGCCGCAGTTCCAGAGCGGCGAGCAGGCGATCCTTATCAACTGTCGCGGAGTTTGGAAGCGCAATCTGGGGGTAGTGTGCTTGGAAAACAGCAGGATTGAGAAGCAGGCTGGCGACGATGTCGTCCCAAAACAACAAAGCCACGGCAAATTTCCCTTCAGCGACACGCTTTTCTGATATCGCGCGCACCTGCTCTTGGAGCCTTGCATCGTGATCAGCGGTAGTCGCGATAACAAGGTTGTCAGGCGTCCTTTGAAATCCTCTGCGTTCTCAATCTCACTAGTAACGTCCTTGATTTTGAGTATCTGGTACCTCTTGCACTGTATTCCGACAGGCCGTCCAATCTCGTCAGGGCCATAGATGTCGACGCCCTGCTGCTTCTGGCCTGGACGACCGTTTTTCTGGAGAGGGGAGCTTTTCCATCGCAACATTTGAGCATCTCGAACGATCGTTTCGAAATCCTGCCAGTTTTTCGGTTCAGGTAGGGGCATGGATTGGATGGTCGGCATGAGGAGTGTCTTTCGGCTGGAGTGCGCGGTTCGAAGGATCGAATCGATGGGTTCAGCGCTCAAGCGTTATGCGAAGCCGTCTCGCACGGTCCCGGAATGCACGGTCTCCACCTTCCAGAATATCGCAGACTTTTCGTCGGATCTTAGCCTCGTCCAAGCCTCCGGATTGATAGCTGATGGGTGGGAGGCCTTCCAGCGAATGGGGGCCAACACTCGCGATGATGATTTGGTCAGCGTCCGTGTTGATGACGAGGTTCGCGTTGTGGGTGACCATGATCACTTGCCGCTGTCGTTTGGCGGACTGGAACAATGGTACCAGCTCGTCGTATATCGACTGGGGATCGAGGTTCTCTTCAGGCTGATCAATGATCAGGGGGCGATCATCTGCATCGTCAAGTGCAAGGTACAGCAGGACCAGGACAATCCCACGCGTGCCAGGTGAAAGCTTCTGAATGTCGATGCCGTCGTATTTGATGCCGTATTCGATGGAGATATGCTTGGTGCTGTAAAGCCACTGGGCAAACCGCTTGGTCCAGGGACGGTAGTTGGGCGTGTCGCTCGTGACGTAGGGCGCCTTTTCCAGCAGGGCTTGGCTGTGTTTGTTTCTGAAGTCCGTCATTGCGGCTGCAGCAGCCTGGGCATCGCCGGTCTTCCAAGCGGCTGCTAGCACGGCGTTGGCTTCCTTGGCCAGAGAACCGATGCCCCGAAACGGACCGGTGCGCAGATCGAAGAGGTCCTGCTCACCCGTCTTTGCCCACTGTTCGACATCTACGACGCGCGAAACGGTAAAGGATAGTTTGGCCAGTGTGCCGCCCGCCGATGCTAGGCGTCTCATGAGAGGCGCGTATAGATCCTTGAGTATGGCTTCTTCACCGATTATCGCCTCAAAGACACGAACGTAGCTCTGCTCGCGTGAGACAACCATTCCGGCAGCCCGGTCGTGGGCACCCTGGCAGTCCGTAAGTTGCTCCCTGAGTCGTCCGAGGACAACGTTTTCGTCCTGGATGCGCTTGATGATCGCGCCCAGTCGCTTGGATGTCTCAGTATCAGCGGCGACTATCGTTCCAAGTCGTTGAATATCCGCTTCGAGAGACGCGAGAGGTATTTGTAGGAGATTGGCGGAATCGAGAACGTATGCGCCATCCGCTTGAACTGGAGATGTGGGCGTTGAGCCTCTCCATCCTGCTGCGTTTCTATCCGCCTCACTGGCCTTCTTGGTGACAACGCCATCTACATCCCCGGAATATTTCAAAAGAAAGTTATTCCACTCGGCGTTATCGATGCCGGAGYGCTGGTGGCGCTCCTGC
This sequence comes from Bradyrhizobium sp. 2TAF36, assembly GCF_052114925.1. Lineage (NCBI taxonomy): Bacteria > Pseudomonadati > Pseudomonadota > Alphaproteobacteria > Hyphomicrobiales > Nitrobacteraceae > Bradyrhizobium > Bradyrhizobium sp. 2TAF36. The sequence continues at coordinate 29,406 of NZ_JBFRFR010000020.1, forward strand.
AATGCGCGCARGGCGCCCGGTGCCTTGTTCTGACGTAAATCAGCAACCTCGTTGTTCAGCTCGGTGAGACTTGCACGTTGGTTGGCAAAGTATCGGATGTTGTTACGGACAGTCTCGGCCGCCACCAGCAGCTCCTGGAGGCGCGTTGCTGCCTTGCTCTCTCCTTTGGGCAGAAGGCTCTGGCGATCGGCCATATACTGCGCAATGACGCGTTCCTTCTCGGTAACCTGGGCCGTAAGTGCTGCCACCTGTCGGGATTTTTCCATCTCAATGCCGATCTGGTCGGATATTTGAACCAGCGCAGCCTCTTCGCGGTCGCGGGAATCCCGATAGGGGCCTGCTCTGAGGGAAAGAAGTTCGTCGAAATCCGCCATTCCATCCCGTTCATTTGCTGGATGAGCTTCGAAGATAACGCGCTCAATTTCTTTGATGAGAGTGGGCATTCCCTCAATCGAGCACAGCTCCTCGACAAATTGCTGGGACAGGTACCGCGCACGCGGATAGGCGTCGAAAGACGCGTTTACTGGTGATGCCAAAGAGCGCGTTACCAGATCGTTGCGACTCTTCCACTTCAAGGAGATCCGCGACACGCCGAGGTGTTCGCGAGCGCGTGCCAGAAACGAAGCGCGATCAGAAGAATCGGTGTACGAATCGCAGGCCGCTGCAATCATGTCAGCGAGGGCAGTCTTTCCGGATCCGCGAGCCCCAATCACGGCAATCAGCCCCGGGTTCAGCAAGAGCAGCGGTGTCTTCGCCCAAGAAGCCTCCTCTATGCGAACGCCCTCAATGATTTGGGAGTCAAACGCCGGGGAGGGAGGCATCGCCCCGACATTTGCCCTTTCGGGGTCGATACAGGCCTGCCGGAGGCTGTCAAAGGTCGGTTTGCCCTTGATCCAGCAGAGGCGGTTTTCGTCGGGCTTTCCGATGCGCGCTAGCTCATGTGCATCGCAGCCCCAAAGGCACGGCTTGGCACCGTTGTAGCGTTCCTGGAGCTCCTGCTCACTGCAAGCGCCGCGTCCGAGCCAAAAATCTCTCTGCTTGAGGCTCCCGGCAAAGATGATGTGGGCCGCTTTCTCCATTTCCTGACGCATTGTCACGTCAGCACCGTCTTTGACGCCTGAGGTGCCGTCCGCGCCGCCCGCCACGGCAATTAGGATATTCTCCTTGGCGCAGGCCATGCCACGATAGACCTCAAGGAGATTTTCGCGAGAGACCTTGAACTGCGTGCAGCCATGCTTCAGTGCTGCTTCATCGCTCGTTTTCGAAGGGTCTGCCCGACGGCCCAGACGAACGAGGTCGGCTTCAGAGCAAGCGAACCGGTCGTCGAGGGCAGAGAATGTGAGGCGACCGAGGAAACGATGCAGTTCATCCAAATGCTTCGGATCTTCGGGACTTACTAAGAGGTGGATGTTGACGAAATTGCCGCGAACAGTGCCAGTGTTGAGGCGCAGCTCGATATTGGGAAAGAGCAAATCGCAGTTCTTTATACGGCCCTGTTCTTTTTTGGCCTTTACCCTCTCATATGACCGGGGGATGCAGTAGTCAGTAACTCCAATTGCTCGAAGCGGTGGCGAGGCCGCCTCCAATGCATCGAAATAGGCATCCCAGCCGTCCTTCGGGAAGCGATCCTCCAAAACAGTACCCGGCGCGTGAATATGTGGCTCCCACCTGTGCCACTCGGAGCCGCGATTGGGTATAAGATCGGCAACTTCCATGGGTCCCCCATTTTGACCTTTAAGATGTCTATTGGTAGGACCCATGCTCCGGGTTGTGCTGTTCGACAAGTAGAAAGATAGAAGTTCGACAATTGCGCATCAAATATTTCGTCTACGGGTCAATAGAGCACGGCGAGATCGCAGGCGCGTTGTTGCGTACCCTTTTCAGCTACCAGATTAGCGCGTCATGAATTGTGCGATATGGCGATTCTCGAAGTCGGATGCTCTTGCCTGTCCGAGAGGAGTTGCAAGAGCCCCAATCCATCCGAGTTGAAAAGCGTCTGGAAACACTCGAATTTCAAGAACCGTACCGAGTCCGCGGGGTCCAGAGCTCTGGAGAGAAATGACCCATTCGGAGAAGAATGGGCGGACTCCGTCGATTGGAAGTCCGGAGCTCAAGTCAGAAAACGCTGCTAGTACTTGGCTAAATTACCAACATCCCTGCGTAGAGAACCGAGGGCTTCGGCAGGGATGGCGGAGCGAGTGGGATTCGAACTCCTGGTACGGTCGGGCGGCAGTCCTGATCAAACCAGTCTCCGCCGATAGTCACCGCAAAACGGGAATATTCGCGGACAAGGCCGGAGACTTTCGGCGATTTCCGGCTCAAGTTTGGCGACTCGAGAGTCCGGAGACGCAATCGAATGCGCGAAAAGCTGGGATTTCCTGTCCATTCTTGCGTTTCTTGGGGACCCTGGCTGAACGCACGAATGGGTGGCTGGGGCGGGAGGGATCGAACCTCCGAATGGCGGAATCAAAATCAGCCCAATTCCCCAATAAAATCAACGCGCATTCCGAATTTTCGTGCTCTGTTCACCCATTGACAACGCTGAGGACTTTTTGACGTTCGGAATGAGATTGCCCCTTAAGCCGGATAAAATCATGACAACCAAAACGATCGTATTGGCTATTACGCTCGCCGGCGGCGTGGGCACTTTTGCGCAGTCGGAAGCTCACAGGCTGCACCATCCAGGCGAGCTGATCGCTCCCTGCGACACCACCCTGAACCGGATGCCGGTCTCCGGATCGCGGGTTACCATGTTGGCCGCGGTGCGGGCGAACTCCTCCCGGCACCAGTCGCGGTTCCATCGGGCCAGGCTATTCAACGAAATTGTTCCGCTGCCGAAAAACCTTGACGTCGCGATATCTGGATCCTAGGTTCAGGTTGTTGAACAAAGAACCACTGTTCCTAACCCGGATCGCCCCCATGAAGCCGACAAACGTCCCCGGTCTACTCCACCTCCAGAACGAGGCCCACGAGCTGCGCAACGCCTTCGAGCTCTTCACACGCCGCCTCGATGCTCTTGTCATCGAGCAGACCAAGGACGCGCCAGCGACCGGGCCAGCGGACTGGAAGCGCGCCGACGGGCGACTCAACGATGCTGGAATTAGCGCTATGGAAGCAATGTTCGCCGCAGGCCGCAGCGTGAGCCAAATCGCGGAAACTTTCAAAATCGCCAAAAGTGCTGCGAGCCACAGAAAACAAATTTGGAGGGCGAGGACCGGCGCGCAGGGGTGAGGGCGCGCCAGACCGCTCACCATCCCGCTAAAATTCCATCCCGCAGGAGTAACTATGACGAAACTCAAGAAGGCATCCATCATCGTGGACGACTCGCAGTATGCGCGTCTCTCTGATCTAGAGAAGTCGAATATCGCCAACTTCTCTGCGCATGCGAAACGGTACTCTCATCGGCTTGCGCTACCTCTCTCGAAAGATTTGTTCACGCAAGGCCTTCAGGCCTATCTTGAACAGATGGATGTCAAGTTTGCTCGTATACCCTTCCGGTCAATCGACACGGTCTACTACCTATTTAAAGATGCGATGTCGATGAAGTCGATGATGGATTTCATGGCTAAAGCTGACCCCGAGGAATTCGGTACCAGCTCCAAGGAGTTCGCTACACGCCACTGAGATAACTGCTTTCCACAGGGCAGTTGTTCAAGTGAAACCCGGGATAGGCTGCTCCGCCTACTCTCGGGGTTTGCTTTGCTGCGATGGTCGGCAAGACCGACGATCACGCGCGGGCATACATCAATAAGAAGGGGCGGAGGGTCAGCATTGTTCGATCAGATCATCACCAAGATTGCAGCTAACATCACGATGCTGGCAGCCGTCATTCCGATCATCAAGTCGAGCTTGCAGATCATCCGGTCGAATTGGCGGTTGATGCGGTCAAATTGATCCATGTTGCGCCGCGCATAACGCTGGTGGGTCTAGGCATCGAAACAGTTGCACATTCTCAGGACGGATTGTACCGAATCTTTGCTCCGAGGAGGAAACGTGATGGATGAGGAACGCGCGAAACTAGTGACCAGCAAGATGCTCGAAGCTCTCAAAACAACAGACCCGTTGACTAACACCGAGGCCTATTACGGTCTGGTCAGCCTTGGCGTTTTGTGGCAATCGCCAGAGCTTGACGACGACTTGGACACGAAAGAGAACCTGGTGAAGACGAACGAGTTCTTGGTCAAATACGTCCCGCCTGACAAACACGATGCCGTTCGCGACTGGATTGCTGGGACTCTCGGTTCGAACGAAAGGGCCGAGACTGCGACCGCCCACTAGCGCAGGAAGGCCCGTCAGCCTCGCCCTCCGATCGCAACCATAACCTTGGCGAGACCTCTTCTGGATCAATCCAACCGCCGAGCTTCTTGGCGCGTCAGCGCCCCCGTTTGCTTTCTGTTGCTGAAGTGGAATGGAAATGACTGCTGCATACGACGACATAATGCGAGGCAAAACCGCCCTCCTCCAGCGTCTCAAGCGAAATCACCCCAACCACGTGAAGGTGACGATCGACAACATCGTGGCGGCCGGCGAGCTGGTGAAGAGCGGCGATGCCGAGCCGGTCGAGATCGCCAATGTGCTCTACGTACAGCTCCCACGCCCGTGACCCAGCAGAAGCTTGAGAAATGAAACGGCGACAGGCTCAGCTGGCTATCGAAGCAATTGAAGGAAGACTGATGACTATGCATAACGTGTTGCGGCTCACCTGCGCCGCCGCGGTCGTCGCTGCCTGCACCCAGGCACAAGCAGCCGACAGACGAATGCCGATCGATTTCATCGGTGAGTGGTGCAATCCAACCACATTCAAAGGCGAAACTAACTACACGCTACCGAGCTGGTCGGAGGACCACACCTGCAAGGAGATCATGTCGATCGACCAGTACGGCTTCGCGTTCAACATGGGTGGCGACAAGGAGATATACTGCGAACCCGAGAACATCCGGACGTCGCGTGACACGGCTCAGTCTGGCACCGCTTACTTAGCCACCATCGTGGCCAGTTGCTACATTGGTACCGCACCTAGCCAAAAGACTCGCCGGACTTACGAGTTCAACCGGTACAAGGGCAATATCTACATCAAGCAGAAATAGCTGAACGGGCGGACCATCCGTCGCTCTTGAGGGACTCCCGCCACACATACTCACTCAGTCCAAAAACTATTGCGCCAGCAACGTCAGGTTGCCTCTGATGATCGCTAAGGCAACTTTATCTGAGGCCAAGCCACGCCCAGTTCCCATGACGGATGATGGCCGCCCAGATTCCACACGTCCTTGTCTATCGTCATCATCAACTCATTAAGAGTCTGCGATTCGCCTATCTCATAGCGTGGGAACGTCGTACTTCCACCAGGAATTACGGCGGTCGGTGAACTCGGGTAGCCGTGGATCACCATCGGATCCGAGGTCATGAGTTCGACCTCGAGGCTATAGGGCTGAGTAGGCCGGGAGTTGACGGCTCTAATCACAGTAGTGGCGTGAACGACACAGACGACGTTCCAGTGCAACTCTGTTATTTCGAGTACGCTGTGACGTGGTCGGCCGTGTTCAGGTTGCTCTTGCCAGACAAAGCGCTCGATGAGCCCCTCGCTGCTTATCCGGTCTAGTCCGAGGCTGTTGGTGCCCTGAAACTCCCGTTCAACAGCTCTGAGCCGAGGCGCCCAAACGCGGGTTGTGCGGAGATCGCCCCATCGGAGTTGATGGATTTGTCCTGTGCCGCTGAATGCGCGCGTGTCAATTTGCTTCAGCCACGGTTGTTTCGGAAGGTTCATAAGGAGGAAGGGCGACAGTGGCCGCGCCGTGACGCGCAGCGTCCAGATGCCGAGCCAAACTTTTGTTGTTCCGTGTTCAGTGTGGATACCTTGTACGCCTCGATATGGGTGCGTACGTTGGTGGTCACGGGGGATCCATGAATAGAAGCGGTCGCTGCTATCCTTGAAAGACTTCTCAGCATCCGCCGCAGCGCGGGCCTTCTGCCGCGTCATCTCCTGGATTTCAAGCATGCTCATTGGTTCTGCGCGGTCGTTGCGTCGAACATAGCAATGATTGTTCTGCGAGTGTCGGTGCGGAGCCAGGTATGATTCGAGCGTCCGCATAATGATGACGCCGCTCGTGCCGTCCGCCTCGGTCACGACCCCTTCGCACTCGAAAACGGGTAGCTTCGGCTCTATCCGGTCGCTGATCGCTTGATGCAATCGAGCGGCGGCTTCTTTGCAGCGTGGAATGGGAAACAGCGGCGGCTTCGCCCGCTTGGTCGCGGTGTCCTCGTCGATGCCGACAATAAGCGTCCCACCCACCGTGTTGGCGAATGCGATGATCTCTGCTGCCAGCTCATCCTTCGCATCGTCTCCTACTTTCCCATTGGTCATCCATGGGTCTACGCCCTTTTTGGCGGGGAGAGTGCGCTTGAGTTCGAAGTCTAAGGTCTCGGCCGCCTCGTCCTGAATGACGGCATGCACTTCCGACGCGACGACTTCAGTTAGGTGGGTGGGGAACATGGCTCTGCAAGTATGTTTATGGTGAAATTCTTGCCGGACTTCCTAAGACTGCGGCCGGCAGACGGCCGCGACCTGTTGAGTGAGCCGCGACCAATTCTTCTCGCTGTACTGGGCCAATTGCAGTAGCTGCGTAAGCGCAGCCCAGGCGTTCAATTCACCTATCTCAGATGCTCGACCGTGGGCGGCTTCGTCTCTCCAATAGCTCATGATAGAGAGAGCAGAAGAGAATTGGACATCCGGAGTTATGGCTTTCAGTAACTCGGAACGTCCTTGCGGACGTCGGTACCGTTTCAAGGTTTCGGGTCCTCCCAGCTTAGCGACACCAATTGACAACAAGACGGCTTCAGCGGCCGCACCGCTCATGGTGCATGAAGCTAGATAGTTACGGGTGCGGTACGTTCCTACGGCTTCGGTCGCACGCTGTCGGAAGGCATCGCCGAACCTCGTGAACTGGTCTAGCAGTTCTGCCATTCGACCGATCTCGATAACCTGCCGATCACCAGCTCTTTCTAGCCACCGAATGCCTTGGATAGTCAGGGAAAATTTGCGATCTATGTCGCCGCCGGACGCAACTCCCGTCCTTGACGGGTTTCTGTAGCCCAAGCGGAGTACGCCAAGGCGGCACAATTCAGCGACGGCGTCATAAAACGCACCAACGTGCGCATCGGTTTGTTGGTCAGAGCTTATTCCCTGCTGAGCCCAATAACGGTCTAGCAGGTTTGGAACGTATAAGTCAGCACCATGATTTCGACGTCGCGCCTGATCATCATAAGCAATACTAGCCAAATGCTCGACAAGAAATTCGAAGATCGCATCGACGTGGATAGTCATGTTGGGCTCCTCACGCGCGGCGTTCCTCGACTAGCCACGCACCTCGGAGCAACCCTTGCAGCGCAGAGCCGGAGTTCAGACGCAACCACGATACATACGTCAGCATGAGATCAGTGCGCCTTTTTCCAACTTGCGCGATCTCGACGCCATGCGTCTCGCGTCCCCCAGGGCTCTTTAATTCTTTTTTTGGGAGGCGGCTGCCCGCTGGCGCAATCAACACAAAGATGCGTGCCCGGCATCGCTGCCAAGCGATCTGCCGGGATTTCTTCGCTACATCCGCGACACTGGTTTTCGGAAATCGCGCGGTGCCTCACCTCTCCGCGCCCTCTGCAGTCATCGTCCGAGCAACGAAAACGTAGTGAACTCGGGTCTCGACTGTCCGGGATAGAAACGGTTCGTGTCCTTCCACAGCGCACACACCGAACGACAACTTCCCCAGTCATTTGGCGCCCCCGGCCCCTTATTGCAGCCTCACTAGATTACACTCCAATTTTGTGGACATGCCAGATCGGCGAGACTGGCCAAAGGTCGGTTCGGAAAATACTGCCGGACAATGAATTGATAAATGAACACAATATTTTACAGCGAGCGGATTAGCTGGCTGAACGGGAGGGACGCCAACTGTTCACAGGAGAAAGCTGTGCAAAATCCGAAACCCTCCGGGCCCTCAAGGCGATCCCCGGCCAGAGCCCGAAGCCGCTTTTCGTCATCCACGCTTAACCTCATTAGCATGATCAGCCCTTTCTCAGTTGTTCAAGCGCGCCAATAGCCGGGACACCGCAGTTGGGTGCCACTCACCGCCGCGGGGAGCGCTGATGCCTTGATGGTTTAGCTCCTCGGCAATGCCCCGGACGCTCGTGATGCCTGACCGCTTGATGCCCTCGATGATACCTCGGAGGTCCATCGCGCGCTGTGCGGCCTTCTCAGTGATTTTGGCCACCGCTTCGGAGTTGCCAGTCTGCTTACCCTTGAGGGCACGAGCGCCGTTCGGATTGCCCAGCTTCACACCGCGCGCCTTAGCGGCAGCGAGGGCTTTCTTGGTGCGCTCGCCGATAAGGCCAGCCTCAAGCTCCGCCACGGCGGCCATCTGGGTCAGCAAGAAGCGTCCCATAGGACCAGGAGGGACGCTGGGTAGGTCGCAGAATACCAAGTCAACACCGCTGGCCACGAGTGCCCGCAGGAGGTCCACGTTGCGCGTGAGGCGGTCCAGCTTGGCGAACACGAGCTTTGCCCCGATCGCCTTCGCGTGTGAGAGGGCAGCGGCGAGCTTTGGCCTGTCCGACCTTCGGCCGCTCTCCGTCTCCACGTACYCTGCTGCGACCGTCCACCGGACGCCGTTGAGATACTGCGTCACGGCTTGGCGTTGCGCTTCGATGCCAAGCCCGCTTCGACCCTGCTTATCAGTCGAGACGCGCAGGTAGGAGATGAATTTTCCCTCCGCCACCGAAGAATATGCCCCCGTTCACAATTCGATGTAACGGACGTTAGATGGAAATGTGTACAACGCACAACACGCGTTTGGGAATCTCAGGGATTCCGTTATGCATGGCTCTGGTTCACGAAGCCTAGGATGCTTGGAATGACCGACTCGACTGCGCAGCCTCCTGAAGCGCGCGTCACTCCCTATGACGATGTTGTTGATGCCTACAACCTGGCTATCCTGAAGAATGTAGGTGATTGGTCGCAGGACGGCACTGGTGACCTCGTGATGACGAAGGACGGTGAACCTCAACACGGAGACATTGCCTACAACGGGTTGTTCCGGCTCGTGCAGATGTGGCGCTACAGCGAACTGCACGTTCGCTACTTGTTTGCGGCCGTGGGCATTATGCTGTCACAACGCGATGCGCTGGATGACGATCTAAACGCCGTGGGGGAGAAGGCGCATGAAGAGATCATGCGCGGGCGTCGGATGCCGTCTAGTGCGTTTGGCGAAGCCCTGCACGATGTGTTGGATCGGCAGGCGGCAGCGGTCTTCGGCGCAGGTATCTATGCCGGTTCGTTGATGCTCATGCTCAGCAACGTCCTCCTTCGCCTTAGGGACGATATCGAGGGGAAAAAGCAATGGACCACGGTGGGGCCGTTCTTCAACGGTCATTCTGTTGGTGCGATCATCGAAGCTAGCGCGAATGGCTTTCGTCACTCAGATGAGTGGGCCAAAACTCAGCCACCGACGACGCAACAGAAACGCTCTCAGGACATTATTGAAGGCGCGCTGCATGGGCGTCCTCAGCCCGACGAAGGCAGTCCCGGAGCGTGCGTAGAACTCTTGGCCGTGCTCAGTGGCGGTACCTTTGAAGGTCTAGCCTCGAATGTGTTCGCGTTCGCCCACAATCTAGCGGCCGAAGTACGGTCGAAAGTTCCATAGCCAAGCCCGCAGGGACTGGAGACCGAATCACTCTGCTTCGGCTAAACGAGCTGCGTTACCGAGCACTTGCATTGGAGGGCCAAATGGCGCTTAGCGAACGAATGAAGGTCTTGCAGGACGCGATGTCACGGTACAGTGACATGACGGTCAAGAACTTCCAAACCATCCACGCGCTTGGCGATGCAGTTGTTCAGCATCTGCCGACCTATCTAGGTGAAGGATCACAGGTATGGGGCGTTCCGCCTACGGGTGAGTATCGAACCGACGCAGGCGATTGCAGAGATGCGAAGTTCAGCACCTACCATAAAGGCACGCTGACTTTGGCTCCCATCCAGATGGGTGTCGCCGTCGGAATCCCACATACAAAGGATGATGGGAAATTCTGGCCTCGCATCGTTCTGGAGTTCGAGATGATCGGGGACGCCATAACGGTCAGGATAGCCGATAGTTCGCGAGCAGTGCGAGGCATCCCGCTCGAATTCGACAAGCAGGACCTAGAGCATATTTGCGAGGAGATTCACGAGTACATCAGGTCTGTACTGGAGAACCCGGTCAAGGTTGCGACTGCCGTAGGCAAGGGTAAGTTGGGCTTTATTTAGGGTTAGAGAGTCTCTTGAACTCGGCGCGGAGATGAGACTATGGGCTCGGACAAGTCGAAACTGGATGTTCAACATATCGCGTGGGCGATCGAGCAGCGCGCTGAGATACAACGCACCCTTTTGGCGCTCTACGATTACGGAACGGCGTTTGGGCCAGGAAGCTCAAGTCCTTTCAAACTTGCACTGTTCAACGACCTCGTTGGCGCGGCTTTCTCGCTATGGCGCGCGGTCTTTCTGGCCGATCAAATTCGGGACTTTGGATCGGTGCACGAAAAAGCGACCGACTTCCTCCAAAGGGTTGTTTCTACGAACGCGATAACTTTCAGCGACGACAAAGCAAATAGCGCATGGAGTGTCGGCTACTATCTCGACAATGCAAAACTGCGCCTAGAAAATGCGCGCAAGTACACGCAAGACAACCAACCACATCCATCACTTCCAGAGATTGAGCCTTTGCTTGGAACGGTGGGATGGCATGATGTCCCGATGACGCAATATGAATGGGAAGCCGCTCATACAGCGCTTCGCATACTGTTTCACGTTCTCTACCCCGATTGCGAACTTCCGATAAGGCAACCTACTCCAAGCCAGCCCCAAGGATTGGAAGAATTCATGAAATAGCCTCAGCACCCCGCAGATTGGCGCGCTGTCCCGTGGAATAGTGTCCCCAGGGTCATGCTGATGCGCTTCTCGCTCACGAGGAGCTTCACAGTGCTCTCTGCTGCCCCAGCCTCTCCATAAGGTCTATGAACCTGTTGCGCACAGCATGAGAGGCCTCAATCCGTCGGTCGACCCTCACACCTCATCTTGCGTTCATTGTCCGCCGTTTAGGTAACTCGCGACAGGTGCTCCTTGCGCCTCAATACCAAGGCCACTTCTGGCCGGCTTGGCCCAAGATTAAGTGCGCAAGTTGCATTTGTGAGCTAGGTGAGCAAAGAATGCAACCAAAGCGCTAAGGGGTGATCAGGGTGTTTAGCTATGACTTCTTCCTGAGCCGACGAGGGTCAGTGGGCGACGTTGCGCGGGAGGTTGCCGATGTCTTGGCGGAGCGGGGCTATAAGGTTCTCGTTCAGGACTATGACTTCCGGTTGGGCGACAGCGTTATTGATCGGATGCACGATGGCGTGAAGAACGCGCGAGACCTCATAGTTCTTCTTACGCGAGACTATGAACAATCTGCCTTCTGCCGAAAGGAGTTCACCAGCTTCGAGGCGCAGCGACTCAGTTCGTCTGAGGAGCGCCACATGATCATCCTCCGCTGCGATGATGTTCAGCCAGAGGGGCTCTTTGCCGATGTCATCTACCAAGACCTTGTAGGTGTGCAGGACCGCGAAGAACGTAAGCAGCGCATCATCGCCGCCGCCGAACGACAAACTCTAGCAGCGCCTTCTCCAACCCGGTCATTCCTAGCGGTCCCCCCACGAATTCCATGTTTCACAGGGCGTGATGACCAGTTGGATCGACTTGATGCAATCTTGACCCATGAGAAGCCGGCTGTCGTGACGCAAGCAGTTGGTCGTGTTGCCGTGCAGGGCATGGGCGGCGTTGGTAAAACGTCACTGGCTATCGAGTATGCTTACCGCTACCGCAATTTATATGCAGGCGTTTGCTGGTGTCCCGCCGAGACGCGCGCTAGTCTAATTGATGCTCTTGCGGGCCTTGGCGTTGCTCTTGGTCAGTCGAGGGCGGACCAATCCGATCCTGAGAAGGTGGCCAAAGAAGCGTTAGCCTGTCTCGCGTTACAGCGAGCGCCGTGGCTGCTGGTTTATGACAATGTGGCAAGCCCAAGTGAAATTGTGGAGCTTCTACCCTCCGCTGGTGCGCGGGTACTGATTACGTCGCGCTTTTTCGATTGGACCGGTTTGGCGGATGAAGTTGGATTGGCCACTCTGGTTCCTGATGAAGCGGCAGCCTTCCTCCAAAGCCGCGCGGGGCGCGAAGACGCCACTGGCGCGCGGGCGCTCGCAGGGGCTTTGGGGTATCTGCCGCTCGCTCTTGACCACGCGGCGGCGTATTGCAAGCGCACTCAGATGGATTTTGCGGAATATGCGGCCAAAGCAACAAATCTCATCTCTACCGTACCGCGCGACGCAACGTATCCGCAAAGCATAGCGGCCACCTTCGACCTCGCGATTAGCGAAGTTGAAGCGCGTTGCAGCGCCGCTGAACTGATGGTGGGATTCCTCAGTTATTGTGCGCCGGTGCGCATTCCGATCTATTTCCTTCAAACGCTGCCTGACAAGGAAGAAGCCATCGCGGCCCTCGCTGAACTATCGCTCATAAGGCATGATCCGTTTCAGGACGGCACACCTGCCGTCACGATCCATCGATTGGTGCAGGCGGTCGCGAGGCGCAGGACGGAAGCCAAGGGTGCGGCTGAAACTACGATGGAACGTGTCAAAGAAGGGCTCTCAATGCTTCCCCCACCGAGAGAGCGCGTAGGTCTTTTTGGGGCACTCCGAGATATCATTCCCCACCTGCGCCCACTGCCGCATCAGCGTGTCTTGTGGCGTTATCAGTTTGAGCATTTAACCAAGAAATTCACGGACAACGCTGACAAGCTCGACCATGCTGCTGAGAAACTCGGTGCGGCTGGCCATCCAGACAAGGCCAAGACTGCACGCGAGAAGGCTGCGGAACTGCGTGAAAAGGCCGCGCGACTTAGCAAGATTAAGTTTGGCTCCTCGTGACGGTGCTTGCGCCATCCAGCTTCGGCGCTTGAGCCGACACGCCTGCAATTGAACTGCGATAACAAGCATTACGAAGTCCCGAATCGCGCTATGTCTGTGGGCGCAGGCGCGCTGATATGGTGGCGTGCTGCGTTCTCATGGCTCCACGGTGCCGGATGGCTGACAAGAAGTGTAGGTACATCCCGTTCGTGACTGAAGTGATGACCGCTCGCAATCCGTAGCTGTCGGAGCCTGATACGGAGGGCGACTACGCAGACGGTAAGTACAAGACCGAAGCGACCGCCAACGAAGACTACACTGAGTGTTTCCGAGAGGAAATTCAGGCGGCCGTGGACCGGCACTTCGCGGGCAAGTTCTCTAGCCATCGCTTCCGTGACGCAGTTTCGCGCGGGCGATTCGATCCGCGAGCCCCTCGACGCCGCTCATCGCAACCTGATCCTGGAACGCATTGACGCGGACGTGCTTGCCGATCAGTTCCAGCCGGCGCAGTCGATCGCTCAACTTGATCTTCTTCACCAAACCGACTTGGATGCGATCTTCGCCCGACCCTTCGTAGAGCGCGTCAATCTCGACACCGGCAACGAGGCCTTGCCGCCAGATTTCCGGCCAAAGTTCTATCGGCTTGAGATCGCCGCGTTCGTCGTACAGGTCGGCGAGATCGGCCTCAGCTTCGTCAACGAGGCGGCGCAACATCCAATCGGCGTCGATTTCCGTGCGTTCTGAGCGCTGGAGCTTGGCGGCGTCGATCGCGAATTTGACCTCGGGATGGGCCAGGAGGCGGGGCCCCTGCTTGTCGGCGGTCTCTTTCGAATAGCCGGCACGGATCGCCGCCTGGGTGGCGTTCAAATCCAGTAGAAATTCCTCGACGAAGAGTTGCTGTTTCGCGGTCAGAGCCATGCGCCAAGACGTGGCACGCGAATGGTTGCCGCGAAAACAATTACTGCATTTCCCTACAAGCCGGTTCTGGTCACGCTTGCCGAGATCACTGTGGCCGACGATTTGGCTGGCAGAGGACGAGGAATGGACAAACGTGCAAAAATACGTGGATAGTCGGGAACAACGCTCGCGAATCAGCCGCGAAGTGTCGTGATTTATATGTTTATTGTCGCTGTTTTCTCGACCGGTACCGAAGCATTGGGCGACGCGATCGGGAGCGTTCGTTCTGTCTACAGGAAGCTAAAGTGAGTTCGCTGATCGAAGAAATTCAAAGGGAGGCGCTGGACCCCACGATCCCTGTGTCGACCCTGCTACGCAAGGTTCGACTTGCTGCAGCAAAGCTAAAACTCGACACCGTTGAGGATTGGGTATCGAACGAACTGAGCGGCTATGAAGGATCTGTCCCTGACTATCGGATGATGAAAGGCACTGTACGATATAACAACGGCTATACCGGCTGGCAGATGCTTCTAGGCGACACAAGTTCCTTCTCTGAAAAGGGGAATGGTCAGCCCATTTCTCAAATCGAGTCGATGCTGGAGCCCGCTGGTAATCAGACTTTTCACATTCAGTTCACCGGGAAGCTCGCAGAAATAATCTCGAAAGCTGCCGGCGGTGGCCAAGCTTCTTACGCCTTATTTATAGACCGAGCGCAGCTTTCCGGCGTGCTATCGGCGGTTAGAAATCTGGTTCTGGACTGGGCGATCAACCTCGAAAAGACCGGGATAAAAGGTGATGGAATGAGCTTCTCAGAAAAGGAGAAGAAGATAGCTGAGAGTTCCTCATCGCCTATTACGATCGGAACGATCAACTCGCTTGTCGGCTCAATCGGTAGCCATAATTCAGTCGGATCAATCACGGTAGGCGCGATCTCGATCGACGCAGCAAGATCCGTTGTGTCCCAACTCAGCGCCAATGCAGCTGCTCTTGCCGAGCTCACTGCAGATCCTGCCAGCTTCAATGAACGACTTGAAAAGGTCGAACAGGAATTGACGCGTTCGAAGCCCGACCCCTCGGTGGTCAAGTCAATTCTTAATGACGTCCGCGCCGCCCTAAGTGGTGCTGCGGGCAATCTCATTGCAAGCGGTGCCCTGACGCTTCTCAACAATGTGTTGGGAACAGGTGTACCGGGGTAATTTGTGGAGTTACCGGCACTCGATTTTGTGAGGTTTTCGAGGTTTCTGAGGTAACTCGCAGCCCAATCCAAGGAAGTGTCATGTATGCACTGGTATATAACCGGCTCTACTGACAGTTTCCGCATTAGGGTTGGAAGAAACCTCCGAAACCTCACAAACCTCGGATAGAAGGAATTCTAATTTTGGTGGACGGAGTGCACCACTAACGCGAATTGTCCGGCGCAAAAATTCGGCCGAACAAAAATGTGGGGCGGGGACTTGGAATGAGGGACGTCAATCGAATTCCTCGGTGGGTTTGGCCGATCACGGCCGCACTCTTAATCATAGCCACGTTTGACTTGCCCTTTGGCTATTACAAGTTCCTTCGAATTGTGGTCTGCGGCTTTGCGGTGGTCGTTTTCTTCCATACCTGGGAGGACGATGCGCCCACTCGCATATGGCCGTTGACCTTTGTGGGGATCGCGATCCTGTTTAATCCGCTTGTGCCGGTTCACTTAGACCGCGGCTCGTGGTTCTATCTGGACATCGGCGCGGCGATTCTAATCGTCACGCATCTGATGGCGGTGCGCGTCGGGCCGCAACAATCTATCGAGYCGGACCGTGTTGGCCCGCAAGGTGATGTTAGCGGCAGGACAGAGGGGAAGTGATAGGCGCGGCGACATCACCATTCTTGACCGGCTTGGCCTTGGACCTGCCACACAGCGCCGTGAATGTCTTTGGCCGCTAGCTCGATCGAGCGCCCGCCGATGATGGTACCGCGAAACCGCGCCAGATAGCGGCCGAAACTCTTGGTGACAAACACGCCGTTTCGTCCGATGAAGCCCGCGAAAACCTCTCGCATCTCTGGGCTCTCAGAGACGCTGTGCGCAATTTCCCGAACCGTGAACCTGCCGGTGGGAAGCGCGTCGATGATCTCGGCCAGTTCGGCCTTCTCTGGATCATCTGCTCGCATTGCATCGACATCGCCCCGGCAATCGCCCATGCCTAGCCAGATCAGCGCCGAGCGCACTGTGTCAGACCAATCCTCAAACGATCCCATCGGCGAGGCTTGACTTAGGGCACCGGCAGATAGGTAGGCGCGGACTATCGTCAACGCGGCAGCAACGAGCTCGGCGCGCTTCCGTAACGCAAAGCCGGTCGCATCATGATCAAAGCGACGCTCGTCAGGTCGTTCGCATTTGGCATCGAGCCGGATGCGAATGGCGCGGCGGTTCAAATCGCCGTGGATCGACAGATTGTTGCCCGTCGCGCAGATGAGAGCGGTCGAAGGGATGCGGACATTCTTGGACGCGCCGAGGACCCGCACCTGGACTTCCTCCTGCGTCAGAAGCTGGCAAAGCTGGTCGCTGCGCAGGATGTGGGTAACGTTGTCGATACTGATGATCTGATCGCCGGCAAGCGCGGCAGCGCCGATCCGCTTTTCGAGTTCAGCCTCGTCCTGCGTTGGCGTGACGACTGCCGCCTTGCGGCCCGTCGCTAGGATTGCGGCGATATCAACCAGAAGGCTCTTTCCGGTTCCGGCCGCAGGCGCGGTGATGGCGAACATGGGAACCGTCCTGAGGCTGGGCCGCATGACGCTGGTGATGACCAGCGCGAGGGCCGCAGAGCGATCGGAATTATCGACGAAGGGAAATGCGTCAATCGGCTCTACCAACAGGTCCAGGGCATTCAACGCATCCCGTTTAGACGGACTGTCTGGCACTTGCCGCCAGATGCGATCTCCGACCAGCAGGAGCCCGGTAGCCTCATCGTACCCCGGCGTGCTGAGAACCGTTCCGTCAGGCCGTAGCGTCGGCGCGCTGATAACGGCTCGCAAACGTGGTACCATCCAGCCGTGCCCTTTGTTGGCCAGGATCATGCGAGCGACTTCTGTGGGGCAGTCACATGGCACAAACTTATCGGCGCGGCCGTCCCATTTCACAAATCTGGCGTGACGAGTGAGCGTTTCCACCAACGCGACATCGGAGAGCGTTGCGATGATGACAGCCCCATCGGGACGGTCGACGTTCTCGCCCTGCTTTGCGACGGAGAGGGTTCTTGCTGGCATGCTGTACGTGACTGCCCGCACAAGATCATCTCCGCGGGCGTAGATGCCCAGCGAGGGGTTCGAAAGAACCGCCATTGCGCGGTCAACGGCTTCGTGAATGTCCCCTTTGACGATGTAGATGGGCTGGCCCTTCAGCCTATCACCACGAATATCGGCGGCTGTCGCGATGGGACCGGCAGGAGCGGCGGGGTCCTCTGGCGCAGCCTGCTTGGGCAGCGTCCACGACCGAACGGTATCGCGCATGAACCCATCTAACCGGCCTTTGTCCCAGCCGTCGCGGATCGCATCAGCGGCGTCCCAGCCCTTGGGCGGATCGTCACGCATGACATCCATGACGCGCACCGTGCAGCCGAGATCGACCAGGATGGCCGCAATCTCATCCGCCGTCCCGAGGCCCGGCCCATCGGCATCCGGCCAGATCACGACGTTGCGCCCGCGCAGCGGTGTCCAATTGGTATGCTTCACGCCTTGCGTCCCGCCCGCCCAGGARACGACGGTTCGGCTGGTCACAGTCTCCAGCGCGTCGCGGCACTTCTCATCCCCGACCACGATGACCTGACGGGCGTCGCCGAGTGTCTCCAGCCCATAGAGCGGGAATACCTCAGTAGGAGCGTTCATCTTCGATCACCGGCCAGCGAGGTTGGCGAGGTATCGTCGGAAGTTCCGGCGGCGCTCCGCCATCTTGCGATAGTCGCGTCATAGCGGCGGTAGACTTCCTCCCCCAGGCCGAGGCGTCCAACCATGGCAAGCAAGCGCTGTTGTATTTTCTCGTCGTCGCTGGGATGGTCGAAGCTACCGTACAGAAAGCGCGGTTTCTTGAACTCGATCATTGGCGGGTGTTTGAAATCAAGCATCGGCAGGATTTCGACCGAGCAGTCCGGGTTCTTGCGGGCCATCGGATAGAAGCGCCCATCGAAGAGCGTCATCGCGCCGTTTGCCTCGCCGCATCCATAAGGAAAGAAAACCCACCGATGTACTCGGTGAAGGCCCCTCGCCTTGCCAGCGATGCGCGGATCGATTGTATCGAACGGATCGATATCGGTGACGCTGAAATCTTCGAACGTACGACAGTGCGCGTTCATCTTGTGCCCTTACATGTTGCAAATGAGGGCACCGTGTTGTATGGATCGCAACGCCAATCACGATCTAAACGCGGTGCCGCCCCGGTGAGAAATCGCCGGGGCTTCTATTTTTCCCCGAGCGTTGGCGGATCAGGCAGCGGCTTCGGTGGTGGAGCGCATCGGCTTGGACAAGACCGACGCGGCAAATGCGTCCAGGTCGATATCCGTGTAAATTGCACGGCGTGGCCCATCCTTACGAAAGACCGGTCCGTCACCCTTCCAGGCGAGTGTTGCGAGAGTTGCGGGTGATCGACTTATGCCATGGTGCGCCAACAGGTAGTTGGACGCCTCCCGGCGTGAAAAATATCGAACGGCATGACGCGAATTGCTCATCGGGTGTGGCTCCGAAAATTGACATCGCGCCAATCATCCTCTGAGATAGTTGTTTTTTCTAATTGCTGTTCGATGATCAACGGTGTTCAAGAAAACAACCATCTCCGGTCATGACTGGTGGCGACCCACTTCTTGACGGACCGGAGAGAAACTTTGAGCCGCGCTCGACCAGTCGCTATCCCAGCAGGATCATGGCCGCGCCGCATGAATGCAGCCCTTTCAGCCGGCTATTGCGGCGAGTCCACGATAGAGGCATTCTTACAGAGGGTTGGGAGAGAGTACCCCCAGCCACGCGTATTGGAGGGGCGACGGAAACTATGGCTGAGGGACGATCTGGATGCGGCGATAGCCCCGGGCGTGCCAGGCGACATCGCAGAGGATTTGTGACTTTGCAGCTTCCCCGCCACGTTCGGATCAAGAGGCTGAAATCCGGCGCGGCATCGTTTTATTACGAGGTCCCGACCAAATACCGCGCCATGAAATGCCCCGTTCCGAGCGAGCCCCTAGGATTTGATTTCGCGATCGCGTGTGAGAAGGCAAACACCCTCAACAGACTGTTCGATGAATGGGATCAGCAGCGCAAGGGCCAGCCGATCGAGACACCGGCAGCGCCGAAGATCGGGACCGTCGATTGGCTATTCCGCGAATACAAGCAGAGCTTGGCCTACACCAAGAAAGTCGCCGTCCGCTCGCGACGAGACTACGAATGGGCAATGACCCTGCTTTGCGACACTCTCACCAAAAGCGGTGACAGAGTTGGGTCTAGGCCGATCAGGACCATCACACCACGAGGCGCGGACAAGCTCTATCAGAAAGTAGTTATCGGCCCGAACGGGCGTCGCGACCGCACGGCCGAGAAGGTCGTGAAATTATGCCGCAAGGCGTGGCGTGTTGTGCATCGGCTGTTCCCCGACGAATTCGCAAAGGACGTGCCGAACCCCTGGTTGGGCGTTACGCTCGAAAGCCGCGTGAAGAAGGCAAAGCCGGCTGTTACGCGTGATGAGGTCTACGACTTCGCGCACGGTTGCATCGCCGCAGGCGAGCCCGAAATAGCTGCCGTCGCCGTCATCTGCTTTGAGTGGCTACAGCGCCCCGAAAACGTCATCGCCGGTTACATCAAATGGAGCGACTACCGCGCGCCGAGCGCACCGACGATCATCCGGGTGGCTCATCACAAGACGGGTACAGTCGCCCCTCACCCTCTGGAGGAAACGCTACCTGACGGCACCGTGTTGAAGTTCTACGCCGACGCCGAGGAAGTATTGGCAGCGTTGCCGCTACGCGGGGTGCCGATGATTCTCCGCGAAGTCTCGAAAGGCGTTGCCAAGCCGTTTGCCTTCCCGACGATGCAGCACAAGGTCCAGCGCATGCGCAAGAAGCTGGGCCTTCCGGCGCACTTCACAATGGACGCTTGCCGGCACGGAGGGATGACCGAACTGGAGGAAGCGGAGTTGACGGACGGCCAGGGCCGCGCGCTGTCAACGCACAAGACGCAACAGTCCTATGAGGGCTACGCGAAGCGCACCGCCAAGCGTATGCTGTCAGCGACGCGCAAGCGCCACGCTCACCGGTTGGCAGAGCAGAACGAACCGGGGGATTCCGTTCGGAATGAGGCACCGGAAAGCGTTCGGAATGGCCCCCCCGAACAAAGGAAGATTTCCACGTAATATCAATTGGCTGGGGCGGGAGGGATCGAACCTCCGAATGGCGGAATCAAAATCCGCTGCCTTACCGCTTGGCTACGCCCCAACAGGCGACCAGGGAATGGGCGGAAGAACCGGCTACCGCAGATTCCCGCTGGTCGCAGCCGGTCTATAGGGAGCGGCGCGGCATTTCAACCGCCTGGAAGGGCAAAATACCTGAGGTCCAGGACCGGGGCCGGCGCTGGCCGTGCCACCCTTTATTATTAGCCCGGCGGCGGCGCCGTTCCGGGCCGGCGCAGTCCCGGCGTTCGGGCAGTTGAGACCTCCCCCGTTTCATGGGAATACGGCGCCAATACCTGTCCACGGGAGTGAGCCATGACCTACCGCGCGCCGATCTCAGACATGCTGCTGTCGCTCAACCATGGCGCCGGCCTCAAGGCTGCCGTGGAGGCCGGCCATTACGGCGATTTCGACGGCGACATCGTGAGCGCCGTGCTGGAGGAAGCCGGCAAGTTCGCAACCGACGTGCTGGCGCCGCTCAACCAGGTCGGCGACGAGCACGGCATCAAGCTCAGCGATGGCAAGGTCACGACTGCGCCGGGCTGGCCGGACGCCTACAAGCGCTGGACCGAGGGCGGCTGGAACGCGGTCTCCGGCCCCGAGGATTTCGGCGGCCAGGGCCTGCCGATCGCGATCAACGCCGCCTGTACCGAGATCTGGAGCGCCTCCAACGTCGCCTTCGGCCTCTGCCCGCTGCTCACGGCGTCAGCAATGGAGGCGCTGGATGCGCATGGCAGCGACGAGCTGAAAAAGATCTATCTGGAAAAGCTCGTCTCCGGCGAATGGACCGGCACGATGCAGCTGACCGAGTCGCAGGCCGGCTCCGACGTCGGCGCGCTGCGTACCCGCGCCGAGCGGCAGGCCGACGGCACCTATCGCATTAAGGGGACGAAGATATTCATCACCTATGGCGAGCACGACATGACCGACAATATCGTGCATTTCGTGCTGGCGCGCCTGCCCGATGCGCCCGCCGGCACCAAGGGGATCTCGCTGTTCCTTGTGCCGAAGTTCATGGTCAATGCCGACGGCTCGCTCGGCGCGCGCAATGACATCTATGCGTCGGGCGTCGAGCACAAGCTCGGCATGCATGCTTCCCCGACCTGTACCATGACCATGGGCGATCATGGCGGCGCGATCGGCTTCCTCGTCGGCGAAGAGAACCAGGGCATGCGCTGCATGTTCACGATGATGAACCAGGCCCGCCTCGGCGTCGGGCTGGAGGGCGTCGGCGTCGCCGATCGCGCCTACCAGCAGGCGCTGGCCTATGCGCAGGAGCGCAAGCAGGGCCGCGCCATCGGCAAGACGGGTGACGGTTCGGACGCGATCTTCGTGCATCCCGACGTCAAGCGCATGCTGATGCGGATGCGGGCGCAGACCGCGGCCGCACGCACCATCTGCTATGCGACCGCGGTCGCGATCGACGTCTCCACGCGCGCCAGGGATCCGAAGGTCCGCGCGGACGCCGCCGCACGCGCGGCGCTGCTGACGCCGATGGCCAAGGGCTATTCCACCGATATCGGCAACGAGGTCGCCTATCTCGGCGTGCAGGTGCACGGCGGCATGGGCTTCATTGAGGAGACCGGCGCCGCGCAGCACTACCGCGATGCGCGCATCACCGCGATCTACGAGGGCACCAACGGCATCCAGGCGATCGATCTCGTCACCCGCAAGCTCGCGGCCAATGGCGGCGCTGCGGTGTGGGCGCTGCTCGACGAGCTCTCGGCAACCGTGAAGCAGGTCGAAGCCTCCAACGATCCCGCTTTCGGCACCACAGGTATCAAGCTGCGCGAGGCGCTGGAGGCGCTGACGCGCACCAGCAAGTGGCTGCTGGAGCGCGTGACCTCCGCGCCGAACGAGGCGCTCGCCGGCGCGACGCCGTACCTCCAGCAGTTCGGCTCGACGCTCGGCGGTTGCATGCTGGCCTCCGAGGCGCTCGCCGCCAAGTCCGACGGCAACACCGACGCCGCGCGCTACGTCTCGCTCGCGCGCTTCTTCGCCGAGAACATCACGGTGCAGGCCGGCGCGCTGGAGCGCACGGTGACGGAGAGCGCGGAGTCGGTCGCGGCGGCGGATGCGGTGTTGTTGGGGTAAGGGTGGCTACGACGCCGCAAGCTTCGCGCGTCGGCCCGGCCGCCACAGCACGATTCCAGCCGCCACGAGATCGAGCATCACACAGATCGCAAACGCGCTCGTGTAGTTGCCGGTGAAACTCCGCACGAGGCCGATGATGCCGGGGCCGAAGGCGCTGACGACGCCGCTGATCGACGTGCCCAATCCCATTGCGGCGGCAAAGGCGGCAGCACCGATCTCGCGCTGGATGATCAAGGGTGGGAACGTGATCATGTTGCCGATCGAGAAGCCGTAGACGGCGCAGCAGACGAGCAGCACGGTCGGGTTCGTGCTTTGGAGAAGCACGAACAGCGCCACCGCCTGGCTCGTCATCGACGCCGCACAGGCGAGCCGCGGATCGAGCCGGTCGACGAACAGGCCGAGCGACAGGCGGCCGACCACCGCCATCGCCGCCATGATGGTGACCGCAAGGCCTGCGGCATAACGCCCGATCAGCGGCTCGAGGAACGTCACCTGGTGGATGATGAATCCCATCTGTGCCAGCAGCGCGATCGCGATCGGCAGCACCATGGTCCAGAACGCCGCGTTGGCGAGCAGCGTCTTGCGGGAATGGGCCGGCGCGGCCATGCCAGCGGACGAGCGGCCGCCCGATGCCGGCGATATCTGCGTCGGCCAGCCGATGAAGATGACGACCACCGGCAGCACCAGCACCACCATCGCCATCGTGGCGGCAAGCATGGCGGACTGGAAGCCGATGCTGCCGGTCAGCGACAACAACAGCGGAACGAGGACGATGCCGCCGCAGGTCGCGCCGTTGAAGGCGAGGCTGAGCGCGAGCCCGCGGCGCCGTTCGAACCAGGCGTTCAGCACGGTGGCGATCACCACGGTGCCCATGCCGGTCCAGCCGACCGACATCAGCGCATAGGCGAGATAAAGCTGCCAGGGCGTCTGCATCAGCGCCAGCAGCACGGTCGAAGCGCCGAGCGCCGACAGGCCGCTCAGGATCAGCGCGCGCAGCCCGATGCGGGCGAGCAGATCGTCGGTGAAGATGACGAGCACGGAGGTGAGGAGAAACGAGAAGGTGCTCGCCGCGGAGACCAGCGTGCCCGGCCAGCCATGGGCGCGCTGGAGCTCGGCGAGATAGACGCCCTGGCCATAGAGGCCGAAGCCGAACATGAAGAAGGCCATCAGGAAACAGGCCAGCACGACGCGCCAGCCGCGATAACGCAGCGAGGATTCGTCAACGCCCGTTGCGGCAATCATCAAACGAACAATCGGCCAAAGGAACCGGCATTGGGCAATCGTGCCCTACAACCCCCGGTTTTTCAAATGAAACATTGTAGCCATTTGTTGGAATGCGCAACTGCATGTGCGAAGCAATACAACCGGCATGATCCGGTGCGGTGCGGTTCCCGATCAGAAAAACGACAGCGCGCCATGCGGCGAACTCACGGGGACGTTCTCGAAAAGGTCGAGCGGGCGGATTGGCACGCCTGCAAGATGATGTAGGCTGAGGCTTGCGAGACTCGCCAAGGCAAGCGTCGCGGCGACCGCAGGGGGCTCTCATGCCGAATGGCAACATCGTCGTCACCGAAGAGCGCGGAACACGCGTCATCACCCTGCGCCGCCCGAGCAAGAAGAACGCGATCACGCAGGACATGTATCGCGAGATGAGCCGCGCGATCGACACCGCGCAGAACAATCCCGACATCCGCTGCATGATCATCACCGGCGGCTCCGGCGTATTCACCGCCGGCGACGACATCGACGACTTCATGCAGGCCGAACCGAATTCCGAGACGCTGTCGGACGGCGCAAAATTTCTCTATTCGCTCGCCCTCAACGTCAAGCCGATCATCGCGGCCGTCGATGGCGCCTCGATCGGCATGGGCACCGTGATGCTGTTTCATTGCGACTATGTGCTCGCCTCGAACGCCGCGACCTTCTCCGCGCCCTATATCCATCTCGGGCTCGTTCCGGTCGGCGCGGCCAGCCTCCTGATGCCGAACACGATGGGCTACCAGCGCGCCTTCGCGATGCTGGTGATGGGGCGGACTTTCACCGCCGCGGAGGCGCACGCGGCAGGCTTCGTCAACACCGTGGTCTCGCCGGGACATACCGAGGTCGAGGCGCGCAAGGTGGCGCGCGATATCTGCCGGCTGCCGGCCGAGGCGGTCGCGGCCTCGCGCAAGCTGCTGCGCGCCGCGCCCGAGGAGCTCACCCGCCGCATCGACCAGGAGGCCCATCTGTTCGGCGAGCGGTTGAAGTCGGACGAGGCGATTGCCGCGTTCAAGGCGTTTGCAAACCGGAAGAAGAGGTAGGGGGCGGCCGGCGCCCAGCCAATGGTCGTCATTCCGGGGCGCGACGAAGTCGCGAGCCCGGAATCCATCGTGCGGCAGAGTTGGTGGATGAATGGATTTCGGGCTCGCGCTACGCGCGCCCCGGAATGACAGCGAGAACGTTCGTGAAATCTTCGCGGGGAACGACTAAACTTGTTCCATGCGATACGCCTTCCTATTCCTCCTTGCCGCCCTCGCCATCGCCCTCCCCGCCTCGGCCCAAACCGCGGCGCCGGTCGAGCTGCGCATTCTCGCCATCAACGATTTCCACGGCAATCTGCGTCCGCCGCCGGGCGGCATCCGGATCAATGATCCCGAAGACAAAAGCAAGAAGGTCATGGTCGTGGCCGGCGGCGCGGAGTACATGGCGACGCTGGTCAAGCAGCTGCGCGAGGGGCATACAAACACGATCTTCGTTGCCGCCGGCGACCTGATCGGCGCGAGCCCGTTCCTGTCGGCAATGTTTCACGACGAGCCCTCGGTCGAGGCGCTCTCGATGATGGGGCTTGCGATCACCTCGGTCGGCAATCACGAGTTCGACGAGGGCAAGACCGAGCTCTTGCGGATGCAGAACGGCGGCTGTCATCCGGTCGACGGCTGCCAGGGGCCGCATCCCTTCACGGGCGCCAAGTTCCATTATCTCGCGGCTTCCACCATCGAGACCGCGACCGGCAAGAGCGTACTGCCGCCCTACGAGATCAGGGAGTTCGAGGGCATCCCCGTCGCCTTCATCGGACTGACCTTGAAGGAGACCGCGGGCATCGTCTCGCCCTCAGGCATTGCCGGGCTCGAATTCCGCGACGAGGCCGAGACGGTGAACGCGCTGGTGCCGCAGCTGAAGGCGCGCGGCGTCGAGGCAATCGTGGTGCTGATCCACCAGGGCGGTGAGCCCTCAGGCGACTACAATGAATGCCCCGCCATTACGGGGCCGATCGTCGACATCGTCAAGAAATTCGACCGCGCCGTCGACGTCGTCGTCAGCGGCCACACCCACCGCGCCTATGTCTGCGACATCGACGGGCGGCTCGTCACCAGCGGCGACAAATACGGCACGCTGGTCACCGCGATAGACCTCAAGCTCGATCCTGTAACCCGCGACATCGTCAGCGCCAAAGCCGAGAACGTCATCGTCGCCAATGCCTCGCTGGCGAAGGATCCCGAACAGACCGCGTTGATCGAAGCCTATGACAAGCTGTCGGCACCGATTGCGAATCGCCCGGCCGGATCGGTGACGCAGACGCTGTCGCGCGTGCCGAACGAGGCCGGCGAGAGCGCGCTCGGCGACGTCATCGCGGACGCGCAGCTCGCCGCGACGAAGGACGCCAAGGATGGCAGCGCTGTCATCGCGCTCACCAATCCCGGCGGCATCCGCACCGACATTGTTCCGAAGGAGAACGGCGCTGTGTCGTTCGGCGAACTGTTCGCGAGCCAGCCGTTCCGCAATCGCCTCGTTACGATGACGCTCACGGGCAGCCAGCTCAAGGACATGCTGGAGCAGCAATGGCTCGATCCGAAGCGCCCGCGGATTCTCCAGGTCTCGAACGGGTTCAGCTACACTTGGGATGCGACGAAACCGTTCGGCGAGCGAATCAGCCTTGAGAAGATGACGCTCAACGGCAAGCCGATCGAGCCTGGAAGCGGCTACCGCGTCACCGTCAACGATTACCTCGCCGTCGGCGGCGACGGTTTTACGGCCGCCAAACAAGGCACAGCACAGCAATATGGCGGCTACGACGCGGACGCGCTGTTCGCCTTCTTCAGGGCACACGGACCGATCGGTCCGCTGCCGCCCACCCGCATCCTGCGCGTGAATTGATCCGGATCAAACGGACTTGTCCGGAACCACCCTTTGCCATTCCCGCCCAAGCGCTTAGATTGCTTTTTGCATTTGCGTTTTGGCTCGGGATGCGCCAAGCGACGTCAAGAGCCCGTTCCCTGTGAGGCCGACCTGATGAGCACGCTTCTCCTCTCCCACAAGGCCTGCCTCGACCACGTCACGCCCCCGGGACATCCTGAAAGGCCCGACCGCCTGCGGGCGGTGGAGGAAGCGCTGTCGCAGGAGCGCTTCCAGTTCCTGGCGCGCGACCTGGCACCGGAAGGCGATCTCGATCTCGTGACGCTCTGCCACAACGAGCACTACGTCACCGAGCTGCGCCACATCGCGCCGACCAGCGGTCAGGTCTATATCGACGGCGACACCTCGATGTCACCAGGCACGTGGGAAGCGGTGATGCGCGGCGTCGGCGGCGCGGTGGCTGCGACCGAAGCGGTGATGAATGGCGAGCATCGCAACGCCTTCGTCGCGGTGCGCCCGCCCGGACATCACGCCGAGATCGGCAAGCCGATGGGCTTCTGCTTCTTCGACAATGCCGCGATCGCGGCGCGTCATGCGCAGCGCAAATACGGCATCCAGCGCGCCGCCATCGTCGATTTCGACGTGCATCACGGCAACGGCACGCAGGACATCTTCTGGTCCGATCAGACCGTGATGTACTGCTCGACGCATCAGATGCCGCTGTTTCCGGGTACCGGCGCGAAGGGCGAGCGCGGCGACCACGACACCATCGTCAATGCGCCGCTCGCTTCCGAAGACGGCGGACCAGAATTCCGCGCCGCGTTCGAGCAACTGATCCTGCCGCGCCTCGAAAAATTCAGCCCCGAGCTTCTCGTCATCTCCGCGGGCTTCGATGCGCATTACCGCGATCCGCTGGCCTCGCTGAATTTGCGCGCGGAGGACTACACGTGGGTCACGCGCAAGCTGATGGACCTTGCCGACAAGTCCGCAGGGGGCCGCATTGTTTCGGTGCTCGAGGGCGGCTATGACCTGCAAGGATTGAAAGAATCTGTTACGGCGCATGTCGGCGCCCTGATGGGCGCTTGACGCACCCGCCACATTACGCCCGCAAAACTGCGCTTTTTCTCACGTGAAGCGGGCAATCGGAAACGGATATGGCCGAAAATACCCAAGTCGACGTCTCCAGGCTCACCTTCGAACGCGCCATCGAGGAGCTCGAAACCATCGTGAAGCGGCTCGAGGACGGCAAGGTGCCGCTCGAGGAATCCGTGACGATCTACGAGCGCGGCGAGGCGCTGAAGCGCCGCTGCGAGGAATTGCTGCGCCAAGCCGAGGCACGCGTCGACAAGATCACCACCGATGCCAGCGGCCAGGCCACCGGCACCGCACCGCTCGACGTGCAGTAAGGTCCCCGTTTCAAGCCGCCCGCCTCAAGCATCGGCCATCTGCAGTTTTTCATGATCGCACGCCGCTGTTTGGGCTTACAGCCCTCGGCGGCCAGGCACTGACATCGAAGAGTTCCCCCGGCCAGGGCCTCTCGGGCTCGCGAATCTGGCCAAAACGGCCTTCCTCTCGCCCAAAATGCAGGCGAGGAACCGGGCAAGACTGGAACCCATCCGCCGGCGCCAAGATTAACCAAGCTGGCCCGCGGGTTGCAGGTGCATACCCCTAAACGACCCTGCGGGTTGGCTTTGGCCCAAGCTTTGGTGTAAAGCTGCGCGGAGTGTGGCTTTTTGCAAGCCTTGCGTGGGCACAAATTACCGACGACAAGCGCTTCAAACTGCTAATGAAATTGGCTGGGACGGACGAAGCCGATCTAAGTGACAGGGATCACAGGGACTGAACCGGAGCGCACCTAGGCTCACCTAAGCTTGAAGACGGGGCCCTGCCCCATGCAGGTGGCTCCGACGGTTTAAGGACTCGCGCTGCGCCGATATTGTGCAAACCCATCGCGCACCGGAACGATCTTCCGGCGCTGACAAATTGGAAATCGCCGTGAACGCATACAGTAAAACGCCGCTTCTCGACACCATCCATACGCCGGATGACCTGCGCAAGCTCAAGATCGAGCAGGTTCGCCAGGTCGCCGACGAGCTGCGGCAAGAGACCATCGATGCCGTCTCGGTGACCGGCGGTCACTTCGGCGCCGGCCTCGGCGTGGTCGAGCTCACCACCGCGATCCATTATGTCTTCGACACGCCGCGCGACCGGCTGATCTGGGACGTCGGCCATCAGGCCTATCCGCACAAGATCCTCACCGGCCGGCGCGACCGCATCCGCACGCTGCGCACCGGCGGCGGCCTGTCCGGCTTCACCAAGCGCAGCGAGAGCGATTACGATCCGTTCGGCGCGGCGCATTCCTCGACCTCGATTTCCGCCGGCCTCGGCATGGCGGTCGCGCGCGACCTTTCCGGCGGCAAGAACAACGTTATCGCCGTCATCGGTGACGGCGCGATGTCAGCCGGCATGGCCTATGAAGCCATGAACAACGCCGGCGCCATGAACTCGCGCCTGATCGTGATCCTCAACGACAACGACATGTCGATCGCGCCGCCGGTCGGCGCCATGAGCGCCTATCTGTCGCGCCTCTACTCCGGCAAGACCTATCGCACGCTGCGCGATGCGGCCAAGCAGATCAACAAGCGCCTGCCCAAGATCATCGCCAACCGCGCCAACCGCGTCGAGGAATATTCGCGCGGCTTCATGATGGACGGCGGCACGCTGTTCGAGGAGCTCGGCTTCTATTACGTCGGCCCGATCGACGGTCATAACCTCGACCATCTGCTGCCCGTGCTGAAGAACGTGCGCGACATGGAGACCGGCCCGATCTTGGTCCACGTCGTGACCCAGAAGGGCAAGGGCTACGGCCCGGCGGAAGCTTCCGCCGACAAGTATCACGCGGTCGTCAAGTTCGACGTCGCGACCGGCACCCAGGCCAAGGCCAAGCCGAATGCGCCGGCCTACCAGAACGTGTTCGGCCAGAGCCTCGTCAAGGAAGCGCAGAAGGACGACAAGATCGTCGCCATCACCGCGGCGATGCCGTCGGGCACCGGCGTCGACATCTTCAACAAGGCCTTCCCCGACCGCACCTTCGACGTCGGCATCGCCGAGCAGCACGCGGTGACGTTCGCCGCCGGTCTTGCGAGCGAGGGCTACAAGCCGTTCTGCGCGATCTACTCGACCTTCCTGCAGCGCGGCTACGACCAGATCGTGCATGACGTCGCGATCCAGAACCTGCCCGTCCGCTTCGCCATCGACCGCGCCGGCCTCGTCGGCGCCGACGGCGCGACGCATGCTGGCTCGTTCGACAACGCCTATCTCGGCTGCCTGCCGAACATGGTGATCATGGCCGCAGCCGACGAAGCCGAGCTCGTGCACATGGTGGCGACCCAGGTCGCGATCGACGACCGTCCGAGCTCGCTGCGCTATCCGCGCGGCGAAGGCCGCGGCATCGAGATGCCCGAAGTCGGCGTTCCGCTCGAGGTCGGCAAGGGCCGCATGATTCGCCAAGGCAGCAAGATCGCCTTGCTCTCCTTCGGTACGCGCCTCGCCGAATGCGAGAAGGCGGCCGACGAACTCGCCGCCCACGGCCTCTCCACCTCGATCGCCGATGCGCGCTTCATGAAGCCGCTCGACACCGAGCTGGTTCTCAAGCTCGCCCGCGACCACGAGATCCTGATCACGATCGAGGAAGGCTCGGTCGGCGGCTTCGGCTCGCATGTCGCGCAGTACCTGACCGATCAGGGCGCGCTCGACGGCGGCATGGTCAAGTTCCGCTCGATGGTGCTGCCCGACGTGTTCCAGGACCACGACACGCCGGCCGCGATGTACGGCCGTGCCGGTCTCGACGCCAAGGGCATCGTCGCCAAGGTGTTCGAGGCGCTGGGCAAGGACGTCAAGACCGAGACGGTCAAGCTCGCCTGACGGCGAGCTTCGACCTTCGCGAACCAGCGCGACCTTCATGAAAATCTATCTGGCAGGGCCCGACGTGTTCCTGCCGGATGCGGTTGAGATCGGCCGGCAAAAGGCTGCGATCTGCGCGGCGCACGGGCTCACCGGCCTCTATCCCCTCGACAACGCCATCGATCTCACCTCGCCCGACGCCTCGCGGCAGATCTTTTGCGGCAACGAGGCGATGATGGACGAAGCCGATGCCATCATCGCCAACCTCACCCCGTTCCGCGGTGCCGGCGCCGACCCCGGCACCGTCTATGAGCTCGGCTACATGGCCGGCCGCCGCAAGTTTTGCCTGGCCTATTCCAACGACGGCGCCGTCTATGCCGACCGCGTCGGCCGCTTCATGGACGTGACCTCCGAGGACGGACGGCTGGTCGATGCACAGGGGCTGACGGTCGAGGATTTTGGCCTCGTCGACAACCTCATGATGATCCATGCGCTGGAGCTGCACGGCTGCCCGCTGGTGACGCCGGCGCAGATGCCGATCGACGTCTGGCACGATCTGGCCGCGTTCGAGGCTTGCGTCCGGATGGCGGCCGCGCGATTGATCGCTACATAGACGCTTCGACGCTTCAGTCGCCTCCGGAGATCCGATGTCCCCTGCCCGCAAGCGTGCGGATGTTCTGCTGGTCGAGCGCGGCCTGTTCGAGAGCCGGGCGCGGGCGCGCGCGGCGATCGAGGCCGGGCTCGTCACCGCCGACGACAAGCAGGTCGCCAAACCCTCGGAGACGATCGCCGAGGACGCGGTGATCGTGGCCGAGCCTGCGCATCCTTATGTGTCGCGCGGCGGCGTCAAGCTGGCCGGCGCGCTGGAGCGCTACCCCATCGAGATCGAGGACCATGTCTGCCTCGATGTCGGCGCCTCCACCGGCGGTTTCACCGAGGTGCTGCTGGCGAACGGCGCCAGCCT
Organism: Bradyrhizobium sp. 2TAF36; assembly: GCF_052114925.1. Classification (NCBI taxonomy): domain Bacteria; kingdom Pseudomonadati; phylum Pseudomonadota; class Alphaproteobacteria; order Hyphomicrobiales; family Nitrobacteraceae; genus Bradyrhizobium; species Bradyrhizobium sp. 2TAF36. The sequence goes on from NZ_JBFRFR010000020.1 coordinate 60,734, forward strand.
GGTGTTCGCCATCGATGTCGGCACCAGCCAGCTGCATCCCTCGCTGCGCGACCATCCCAAAATCGTGTCGATGGAGGAGACCGACATCCGCAGCTATGACGGCAAACGGCTGCCGGCGCGGCCCGACGTCGTCGTCATCGACGTCAGCTTCATCTCGCTCAAGACGGTGCTGCCCGTGGCGCTGTCACTGGCAGCCGCGCCGATGAGCCTACTGGCACTGATCAAGCCGCAATTCGAGGCTGACAGGAAGCACAACAAGAAGGGCATCATCCGCGACGCCGCCGTGCATCAGGAGATCTGCGACGACATCGCGGTCTTTGCCGCTTCGCTCGGTTGCACCGACATCGAGGTGTTCCCCTCCCAGATCACCGGCGGTGACGGCAATATCGAATTCTTCCTGGGCGCGCGCCGTGGTTGAGCGCGTGAGGATCGATCACGTCGGCCATCGCGGCGACGGCGTCTCGCTCGCAGCGGGCGATGCCGTCTATGTGCCCTACACGCTTGGCGGCGAGACCGTCGAGGTCGACCACGTCGCCGGCAGCCATCCCGACCGCCGCAAGCTGCTCGCGGTCGATGTCGCCAGCCCCGATCGCATCGAGCCGTTCTGTCCGCATTTCGGCGTCTGCGGCGGCTGCGCCATCCAGCACTGGGCGGCTGAGCCCTATCACGCGTGGAAGCGCGGCATCGTGGTCGAGACGCTGGCGCAGGCCGGCATCGATTGCGAGGTGGCGCCGCTGGTCGATGCCCATGGCGCGGGGCGCCGGCGCGTCACGCTGCACGGCCGGTTCGGCACGCATGACGTCCTCAAGGTCGGCTTCTCGGCGGCGAGCTCGCACGACGTCATCCCGATCCATCGCTGCCCGATCCTCGATCCCGGGCTCGAGGGTGCGCTCGATGCCGCCTGGGCGCTTGCCGAATCCCTGATGTCCAGAATGGCGGCGACGAAGCCGCTGGACATCCAGGTCACCGCGACCGCCAACGGCCTCGATGTCGACGTGCGCGGCTCCGGCCCGCTGCCGACGGCGCTGGTCACGGCGCTCTCGCGCGTTGCGGAGCTGCATCGGCTGGCGCGGCTGACGCGGCACGGCGAACTGGTGCTGCAACGCTTGCCGCCGACGGTACGGATGGGCCGCGCCGAGGTGACGCTGCCGCCGGGCTCGTTCCTGCAGGCAACGGTCGCGGGCGAGGAGACGCTGGCGTCGCTCGTCGCCGAGCGTGTCGGCAAGGCCAAGGAGGTTCTCGACCTCTTCTGCGGCGTCGGCCCGTTTGCCTTGAGGCTCGCCGAGAAGGCGCGCGTCACCGCCTATGACAACGACGCCGGCGCCGTCGCCGCGCTCGTGAAGRCTGCGCGCACACCAGGGCTGAAACCGATCAAGGCCGAACCGCGCGACCTGTTCCGCCGCCCGCTGGTGCCGCCGGAGCTGCGCGACTTCGACGCCGTGGTGTTCGACCCGCCGCGCCAGGGCGCGCAGGCGCAGGCGCTGAAACTCGCTGCGAGCAAGGTACCCGTCGTGATCGCGGTGTCGTGCAACGCCGCAACCTTCACTCGCGACGCCCGGCTCCTCATCGACGGCGGCTACAGGATCGAGACCGTTGTCCCGGTCGATCAGTTCCGCCACACGCCGCATGTGGAATTGGTGGCGCGGTTCACGCGCTGACGCGCTACCTGCCGCTCACCGTCCGAACCCTTCCAGACTGCTATGCCGACGGTTCGAATTGCGGCTGCCATCGCAGCAAGTAGGACTGCAGCGAGCGCACCGCGATCGCCAACAGGATTCCGACGAACATCATGACGAAGATGGCGACCATCATCTCGCTGGCATTGGCGCGCGCCTCGGCTTCGATGATGAGCTTGCCGAGCCCGCGCTCGGCGCCGATGAACTCACCAACGATGACGCCGATCAGCGCAAAAGACACCGCCGGCAACAGCGACGCGAACACCCAGGCCAGTGCGGAAGGGATCACGACCGTGCGCAGCACGATGAATTCGCTGGCGCCGAGCAGACGGGCAGCGGCGATCTGGTCGCGGTCGACCGCACGCGTTCCCTCGAAGGTGTTGAAGAACACCACGAAGAACACGACGAGCCAGGCAGTGGCGATCTTGGAGAGATCGCCGAGGCCGAAGATCAGGATGACGAGCGGTACCAGCGCGATGCGCGGTATCGAGTTGAGCGCCACGACATAGGGCCCGAACACGCGGGCCAGGAAGTCCGAACGGCCGAGGACCAGGCCGGCCGCGATTCCGCTCGCGGACCCGAAAAGAAAACCCCACCAGGTGTTCTTCAGCGTGACGAGCGTGGCGAGCCACAGATTGTTGTCGTTGCCGTTGATGCAGGCGGCGAAGCCGGCGGGATCGGCAAAGCAGCCGAGCCGCAGGAAGCTCTGCCAGATCAACGACGGCTTGGCGACGAAATACGGATCGAGGATTTTCGGCACATAGGCCTTCGGCAACAGCGCCTTGCTCCATTCGAAGCCCCACTGCCAGACGACGAGAACCACCACGAGAATGGCCACTTGCCAGAACAGGACGGCGCTACGGCTGTTGGACATGATCATTCGGCCCTGGTGCGGCGGAATTCTTCGCCGAGGGAATGCCAGATGTGAGAGTAGAGGCGGCCGAATTCGGCGGTCTCGCGGACGTCCACGGGATCGCGCGGCCGCGGGATCGCGACGTCGAAATCTTCCTTGAGCCTCCCGGGCCGCGCCGAGAGCAGGATGATGCGGCTCGCCAAGGTCAAGGCCTCGCCGAGATCGTGGGTCACGAACAGCACGGTCTGCCGCTCGCGTTCCCATATCTCCAGCAGCGTCTTGTGCATCTCGAGCTTGGTGTGGGTGTCGAGCGCGCCGAACGGCTCGTCCATCAGCAGGATCTCGGGCTCCATGATCAGCGTGCGCATCAAGGCGACGCGCTGGCGCATGCCGCCGGACAGCGTGCTGGGGAAGCTTTGTGCAAAGCTGGAGAGCCCGGCCTTCTCGACGGCCGAAGCGACGCGCCCGGCGCGCTCGGTCCTTCGCAGCCCCGCGATCTCCAGCCCATAGCCGATGTTCTGCTCCACGGTTCGCCAGGGAAACAGTGTGTCGCGCTGGAAGACATAGCCGACCCTGGGGTTGACCTTACCGGTCTCAACCATGTCCTCATCGATCAGGATGCGTCCGCCTGAGCGCGGCAATAGCCCCGCGACCATGTTGAGAATGGTGCTCTTGCCGCAGCCGGACGGACCGAGCAGCGCGACGAACTCGCCCTGCTTGACCTCGAAGGAAACGTCATCGACCGCCACGAACTCGCGGCCCGACGCGTTGAAGCGCTTGGCGAGACCTCGCACCGCGATGCGGGTTCGCGTCTCCGCTCTCTCAACCTCGTCTCGCGCGAGCGCGAATCCCGGGCTTGGCGCGGCGATCATTTGTATTTCGCTCTGGCCGCCTGGAGGAAGCTCATGTCGACGACATCCTCGTATTTCGTCTCGGGAATATCCGTTCCCTTGCGGTACCAGGGCTTGGCTCCGCGTTCGAACGAGGACTTGTCGATGACGCCGTCATAGGCCCAGGTCGATTTGTCGAAGCCGAGCTCGGCGCTGACCGCATCGGGGTCGATGCCCGAGAAATATTTCGGCGTGACCAGTGCCTGCACGTCCGCGAGCGGCGTCGCCTTCACGAAAGCCATCGCGCGGTGGATCGCATTCACATAGGCCTGCACCGTCGCCTTGTCCTGCTCGATCGTGTCCTGGAGCGTGTAGATCACCAGCACGGGCAGCGTTCCGCCGAAATCCTTCTCGAATACGCCGGGCTTGGAGGTGTCGTAGATCGTCCTGCCAAAGCCCTTCTTCTCGACCTCGACGATCCAGCTTGGCGGCGCCATGATTGCGTCGAACTGCTTGGTCTGCAGCGACGGAAACATCGTGTTGGGCCCGCCGCCGGCGACCCAGTTCACCCTGTCGCCGAGCCCGCGCGTTTCGAACACATAGGTGCCGAACACCCAGGTGCCCGACCCGATCGCGGTGGCCGCGACGATCGGCTTGGCGCCGTCAGGCCGTTTGTGCTCCGCGAGCTTCTCGACCGAATTGATACCGCCGTCGTAAAGGTCCTGCCGGACCACGATGTTGGCGTAGGAGCACACCATCTCCGTCGCGAGCAGGATCTTGCAGGGCTTGCCGCGCGCACTGAGCTGGAGCGGGTGGCTGGCATCGCCATGCGCGAACACGGCTTGTCCCGCCGCCAGCGTCTGACGGCCGAACGTGCCGGCGTTACCGGTGACGAGCTTGGAGTCGAGACCTTCGTCCCTGAAGTAACCCTTCAGCTCGGCAATCATGCCGATGGCGTAGACCGGCGACACCGGCCCGAAGGCGAGCGATACCTGCTTGGTCTCGGCGCGGAGCTGCCCGGGCAGCATCGACGCGCCGGCCAATGTGGAGCCCGCGATCAGCGCCTGGCGCCTGGTGATGTTCATGTGCTCCTCCGTTGATTCTTGTTTGATCGATCCGTTCGTCAGGACGGCCCAGGCGCGATCCGAATGGTTCCTGCCTTTCGCAGCGTTTCGATTTCGCTCGACGAAACGCCGATCTCACCCAGGATCTCGCGCGTCTGCTCGCCGATCTGCGGCGGATCGTAGCGGTTGGGCAGCCGGCGGCCGTCCATGGAGATCGGCAACAGCGGCGTTTTTGCCTCGCCGCCGTCAGGCAGGTGAATGTTGGTCAGCCCGCCCGACTGGTTCAGATGCGGGTCGTCGAAGAGATCGCCGGGCTTGTTCACCGGCGCGTAGGGCAGATCGAGCTGCTCGAGGCGCGCCGCGAGATCGGCCTTGTCCCATTGCTTGAAGATCTTCGCGATCTCCGGAATCAGCCAGCCGCGATGGTCGACGCGGTCGTTGCTCGTCGCAAAGCGCGGATCGGCAAGCCAGGATTCGCGATCGAAGGCGCGGCAGAACGCCTCCCACTGCTCTTCACCGACGATGGTGACGAACAGCTTCGAGCCGTCCCTGGTGTCGAAGAGATCGTAGACCGGCCAGGGGCTGTCCTTGATCGAATAGGGGATCGAGGGCTGGCCGCTGACCACCTCGCACATCATGGCCTGCGCCATCAGGAACACGTTGTTCTCGTAGAGCGCGCTCTGGATGTAGCGACCGCGGCCGGTGCGCTGCCGCTCGGCCAGCGCAGCCTGGATCGCGATCACGCCGAACATGCCACCCATGATGTCGTTGACCGAGGCGCCGGCGCGCATCGGCCGGTCCGGCAGGCCCGTCATGTAGGCAAGGCCGCCCATCATCTGCACGACCTCGTCGAGCGCGAGGCGATTCTCGTAGGGGCCGGGCAAATAGCCTTTGAGCGAGCAGTAGATCAGGCGTGGCGCAAAAGCGGCAACCGACTCGTAGTCGAGACCGATCCGCTTCAGCAGGCCGGGTCGGAAATTCTCGATCAGGACGTCGCTGCTCTCGATCAGCCGCCGCGCGATGGTCTGGCCTTCCGCGGTCGACGTATCCAGCGCGATGCTGCGCTTGTTGCGGCTGTAGGTGGCGAAGAAGCCGGCAGCCGGTCCCTTGAAGTAGCGGGTGCGGTCGCCCTTGGGCGGCTCGACCTTGATCACGTCGGCGCCGAGATCGGCGAGGATCAAGCCGCAGCTCGGCCCCATCACCATCTGGCTGAACTCGATGACCCGAAGGCCGGCGAGCGGACGGAGCTCCGTTGCCGCCTCGGGCGCCGCCGCCGTCATGCCGCCCTCCGCAGCACCTTGGGAATTCCGGCCTCGTGCAGGTGCCCGGTCAGATGTTTTGCCGGGATATGGCGGGCCAGAATCTCGCGCGTCTGCATCAGGCGATCGAGGTCGATGCCGGTCGAAAGTCCCATGCGTTCCAGCATGAACACGAGATCCTCGGTGACGATGTTGCCACGGGCACCAGGCGCGAACGGACAGCCGCCAAGTCCTGATACCGCGGCGTCGAAACGCCGGATCCCGGCGTCGAGGCCGGCGACGGCATTGGCGAGGCCAGCACCGAGCGTGTCGTGCAGATGCAGCCGCAGCGTCATCTGCAATCCGACTTCACGCCTGACGGCTTCGACGATCTGCCTGACCAGTTTCGGGGTGGCGTAGCCGACGGTGTCGGCGAGCCCGATCTCGTCGGCACCGGCCTCGGCAAAGGCGCGCGCGACCCGGCACACCGCCGCTTCGCTCACCTCGCCCTCCAGCGAGCAGCCGAAGGAGGTGGCGATCGCGCCCATCAGGTGCGGCCGCCGGCCCGCCGGAGAGGCGTCGATCGCGGCGCGGACCGCGCGAAACCCGTCGAGCTGCTCTTCGATCGAGCGGCGCACATTGGCGCGGTTGTGCGTCTCGCTGGCGGAGATGACGAAGTAGACGGCGTCGACACCGGCGGCGATGGCGCGCTCGGCGCCCTTCACGTTCGGCACAAGTGCACCGATGGTCGCGGTCCTGTGCGCGAGCGCGTGCGCCATCACCGCATCGACATCGGCGAATTGCGGCACGACCTTCGGCGGCACGAAGGATCCCGCGTCGATCTCGCGCATGCCGGCGGCGGCGATCGTATCAATCAGCGCGCATTTGGCTTCGGTGGGAACGAACACGTCCAGGTTTTGCAGTCCATCGCGGGGGCCGACCTCGCAAATCAGGACATCCGGCGCATGCGCCATCAGGCTCTCCCTGGTTCGATTGTATATTATTGCGTAAAAGAACAATCCGTGGGACAATCTGTCAAGCTCAAAATCCGCGTGCACTGCAATGACCGCCTCCGACAATTCCCGACCGCCCGCTTCAAGCAAAGGCGGTTCCGAGCGCGCTGAGCACCTCGCCGGGCTGATCATGGCGCTCGCCCGACGCGAAGGCATGAAGGCTGGCGATCGCTTGATCGAACAGCGGCTTGCCGATGCGCTCGATCTTTCACGCGCGCCGATCCGGCTCGGCCTCAAGGCTCTGGAAGCGGCAGGGCTCGCGCGCGGCGAGCCACATCGCGGGTTCGTGCTGGCCAAGCATCCGACCAGCGGCGCAGCCCAGCCAGCCCTCGCGGCGGTCAGGCGCAGCGAACAGGTTTATACGTCCATCGCAGGCGACGTGCTCGCAAGCCGACTGCCGGCTGACGTCACCGAGGCGGAGCTGATGCGCCGCTATGGCCTCAGCCGGGCCGAGTTGCAGCGGCTGCTTGACCGGATCGCTGCCGAGGGCTGGATTGCACGCCTGCCGGGCTATGGCTGGCGCTTCGCGGAGACGGTCTCGAACCCCGAAGCTCACGCCAAGGCCATGGCGTTTCGCGCGGTGATCGAACCTGCGGCAATCGCCCAGCCCGGCTTTGCGCTGCCGCAGGAGGTGATTGCACGCTTGCGCGAGCGCCAGCTGCGCGTGTTCGAAGGCGAGCTCGAGAAGATGACGATCGGCGAGGTCTTTCTTTCCGGTTGCGAATTCCATGAGGAGATCATTCGCGGCGCCGGCAATCCCTTCTTTCTTGAATCGCTCCGGCGCGTGAATTCAATCAGACGCCTGTTCGCCTATCGCAGCTTCGCCGACCGCGACGGTATGCGGCGGCACGTGCGCGAGCATTTGCGCCTGCTCGAGGTTCTGGAAACGCGGCGTTACGCCGAGGCGGCAGAGCTGATGGCGAAGCACCTGCAACGCCCGCTGGTGGCCGGCTTGTCGTAGGCCAACGCGGCCGCGGTCAAGCGGGCGGCGAAACGGACGTGTGAGCGCTCAACGCCGCAAGCCGCCCAACGCCGGTGACTCGCCGGGCAGCATTGACGAATTGATGTCGCTGTCCATGCGTCCCGATTGCTGCTGGGTGAAACCGGCGCCGAACGACAGGCTGAGGTTGGGGGTCGGCTTGAACTCGACACCCGCGAAAGCGCCGTAGCCGGGCGAGGCGCCGGAGGTGAGCGGGGCGAGCGAGCTGCCGATGCCGCCATTGTATTTCAGCGTGTCGAACCCGGCAAAGAACGTGACGGGCATGCCGCCCGCGGTCTTGTAGTTGTAACCGAACTGCGTGCCATCGTAGGAGAGCGCGCTGAAATTGCCGGCCGGCGCAGGCTGGCTGAGTCCGCCCAGGCCTAGGTTGCCGCGTTCGCTTCCGACGAAGAAACCGGGACGAAAATCATAGCCCGCGTTGGCATCGCCACCCTTGAAGCTCGGAAAATTGCCGTAGCCATCGGAGCTCTGGCCGGCGCTGCCGCCAAAGCCGAAAGGCCCGCCCGGGATCCAATATTGCAGCGGCGCGACTTGCGCATGAGCCGGCGCTCCGCCGAGGCAGAGCACCACGAAGAGAGTTGCGAGACCGCAGGAACGTGCAAGGCTGAACATTCAGGTGACCGTCAAAAAAGTGCGGAAATTATACGCCGGGGACCACGCGAATACCAGTGACGCGATGCCGGTGGTCGCGCCATCGAGTTCCAAAATTACGTTATCCCGACGTGTTGAACCTCCTGCGCGACGGATTGACCCACATAGAGGACGCGCGAACGCGAGCCGTCGCCTCGATCCTGATCGGCCGGGGCAGTCCGGCAAGACGCAATTGCGCAGACCTTTGAAAATGCCAGACACAACATGGAGGCTGTCATGGAGGTCGATTCCGACAGGTTGAATGCCTTTATGGGCAAGATGATCACCGAGGTCGGTGCGGCGATGAACGCATCGCTGGTCCTGCTGGGCGACAAGCTCGGCCTCTACCGCGCCCTCGCCGCCAAGGGACCCATGAACTCTGCCGAACTCGCAAGCGCCACCGGAACGAACGAACGCTACGTCCGCGAGTGGCTGGCGAGCCAGGCGGCTTCTGGTTACGTCGAATACGACTCCACTTCCGGCAAGTTCTCGATGCTGCCGGAGCAGGCGTTGGCGCTCGCCGATGAGGACAGCCCGGTCTTCCTCGGCGCGGTCGGCAATGTCATTGCCGCGGCGTTCCTCGACGAGCCGAAAATTACGGACGCATTCAAGTCCGGCAAGGGCGTCGGCTGGAATCGTCGCAGCGAGTGCCTGTTCTGCGGCACCGCCCGGTTCTTCCGCACCGGCTACATGCATCATCTGGTGCAGGAGTGGCTGCCCGCGCTCGAAGGCGTCGTAGACAAGCTGAAGCGCGGCGCCAAGGTCGCCGATGTCGGCTGCGGGCACGGCGTCTCGACCCGGCTGATGGCGGAGGCCTTCCCGAACTCCCGCTTCTACGGCTTCGACTATCACGAGGGCTCGATCGCGGCCGCACGAAAGGCGGCCACTGAGGCGAAGCTGGGCGATCGTGTCAGCTTCGCGGTTCACTCGGCGAAGACCTATCCGGCCGAGGGCTACGATCTCGTCTGCTTCTTCGATTGCCTGCACGACATGGGCGATCCCGTCGGCGCCATCAGCCACGTGCGCGAGACCATGGCCAAGGACGGCACCTGCATGCTGGTCGAGCCGTTCGCAGGCGACCGCCTCGAAGACAATCTCAATCCTGTCGGGCGGGTCTACTATGCGGCATCGACCATGATCTGCACGCCGGCCTCGCTCGATCAGGAGGTCGGCCTCGCGCTCGGCGCTCAAGCCGGCGAGGCAAGGCTGCGCAAGGTCGCCAGCGAAGGCGGCCTGTCGCGCTTCCGCCGCGCCGCCGAAACACCCTTCAACCTGATCCTGGAGGCCCGGATCTGATGCAACGGCGGACGCGCGCGGCCGGCGATGTCAGGCCGCGTCGTCCGTTCCCATACCGAACGTGAGCTGATTGCCGTCGGCGTCGACGACGTCGAAATCGCGCATACGATAGTCGCGGTCCTCCGGCCGGTTGAGCAGCCTGGCACCGCGTCCCGATAGTTCGGCATAGACCTGATCGACGTCCCTGACGAAGATGCAGATGCCGCCGTGCCCGGGCAACCGCTTCGTTACCCCCGCCGCAAGCAGATGCAGGCCGACCTCGTCGCGGCAGAGGCAGGCGTAGGACGGAGGCTGACCGTATTCGAAGGTGACCTCGAAGCCGAGCACATCGCGGTAATAGGCGAGGCTGGCTGTGATGTCGGACACGACGAAGACGGTGGCGGAGCCGGCCATCATCGGGTGTTCGTCGGTCATTGGTCCCTCCATCCGGCAAGCAATCTCATGCACGCAGTCTAACATGCGCGCTGGAGGTCTTGCACGGCCCAAGCCGCACCGTAAGCTGTCGCCGAACAAGGCGGAAGCGCCGAACGACAGCGTCCCGCCGCTGCCGCCGCTCGACGCGAAATAACCGCGCCACCACCGCGATCGATGCCGCACGTTTCCCGAAAGCATGGAGAACCCGGTGACATCTGACAATCCAGTCGCCTACGAACGCGCAGGCAACATCGCCCGCATCACGCTGCGCCGCCCGCCTGTCAATGCACTGAGCCTCGAAGTCATCCGTGCGGTGGTCGCGGCCCTGCGTCGCGCGGCGAACGATCCGGAAGCACGCGTTGTCGTGCTGGCGAGCGCGATCGCCAAGCGCTTTTCGGCCGGCCTCGACCTCGACATCCTGCTGGGGAAATCCGGCGCCGAGATCCGCGAATTCCTCCAGGCGCTCTATATCGACCTTTACGACGCCCAGTATGGGCTCGGAAAGCCATCGATCGCCGCGGTCGGAGGCGCGGCGCGCGGCGGCGGCATGACCATGGCGGTGTCCTGCGACGTGGTGCTGGCAACCGAGAGCGCGACGTTCGGCTATCCCGAGATCGACGTCGGCGTCATTCCCGCGATCCACTACGCGCATCTGCCGCGCATCGTCGGACGTCATCGCGCTTTCGAGCTGCTGTTCACCGGCCGCGTCTTCACCGCCGCGGAGGCGCGCGAGCTCGGCGTGGTGAACCGCGTCGTTGCCGATGCCGAGCTCGACGCCGAGGTGATCAAGCTCGCGGCGCAATTCGCCGGCAAGTCGGCCGCCGTGCTGCGGATGGGCCGCGCCGCCTTCATGCGCCAGATCGATCTCGACTACCGGCGCAGCATCGCAAGTGCAGTGGACGATTTCTGCAATGTCGCGACGTCGGACGAAGCGCAGGAGGGTTTGAGGGCGTTCGTGGAGAAGCGGGCGCCGAAATGGTGAGGGGGCCGCCGGCCGCCCAGGGAGGCTGACGTTCAGGCCGTCCTGTCCACCGAGGACGACGAATCCGCAGGCGGATATTTCGTCACCGGCACAGTGAAGGATTTGGAGCCGACCTGATAGATGATCTTGCCGTTTTGTCCGTTGTCGGTCGATATCTGCGACTGCCCGAACATGATGACGTTCCTGTAGACGTAGCCGGTGCCCTGGCGGGTGATACCGTCGGTGGTGACGCTGACCGTCGCCTCCTTGCCGTTGATGGCCAGCACGCGAAAGCTCGCGCTCTTGCCGATGTCGGCGGAATAGCCGCCCCAGCTTCCCATGAGGATGCTGTCGGAACCTGCCGGCGCCTGTTTCTGCAAAGTCGCGCTCTGCTTGCCAACGCCCGAGGAGAACAGGAGCACCAGGTTCTTGCCGTCCTTGGTGCCGACCGTGACGTTGCCGTAGCTTATCGTTGCACCATTGACCTCGCCGATACCGCGCTCGGTGTGCCCGTTATGGGTGTACTCGATCTGGGCCCTGGCCCCGCGGATGTTCACGACCTTGAAGCCGACGGCCTGGTTGTTGCCTGCCCAATTGCCCTTCCAGTCACCCACCAGACTGCTCTGGTGATACACCCGCTCGTTGGCGGGCGAAATCTGGCTGGTGCTCGATGTGACGATGGCCATTGGATTGCTCGGCGGATTTGTCTGACAGACCCGCTTCTGTTCGCGCGCCGGACGGCGAAGTCAGAACTTTATCCGGAAACAACCGGAAGCAGGCCGATTAGGGCCACGCAGCAGTTAACGCGTGGTTAAATTCGACCGCGGGCGGGACAGGGCAAAAGGTCTCATTCGGGGTGGTGCGGATCAGCGCCCCCAGCGGTCCGACCAGATCTTCTCGCCGATCAAGCAGCTGACCCGTGGCTCCTTGTCGGCAACGCGCCTCACGGGGCGCTCCGGCATGCGGCCCGCGACCTCCATCAGGAGCTTGGTGCGGATCGCTTCCTTGAACTTGTCGCGATCCTTGATCGTGATGACGAAGGAGCCGGGACCGCCGATGACGCAGTCCTCGTAATAGTAGTCGAGATTGTCGATATCCATGGTCGAATAGGACGGCTCCTTGACCATGATCGGCAGGCCGTTGATGACGATGCCCTTCTCGAGCGCGGCGTCGCGCGCCGCCGTGACCGGGCCGCCATTGTTGTTGGGGCCGTCACCGGAAATGTCGATCACGCGGCGCAAGCCGCGATAGGGATCCTCGTCGAACAACGGCATCGCGAACGTGATCGCCCCGGAGATCGAGGTGCGCGAGGCGCGCCGGATCGGCGTCTTCAAGATCTCGGCGGCGACCGCGTCCGCCGTCTCCGGTCCGTCGACCAGCCGCCACGGGATGATGATCTTCTGATCGCTGGAAGCGGCCCATTCGAAGTAAGTCACCGCGATCCGGCCATTCGGCCCGAGCTTCAGCGCCTGGAGGAATTCCTTCGACTGGATCGCCTGCGCATAGCCTTCGCGCTGGATCGCGAGTTCATCCATGTCCATGGAGTAGGAGACGTCGACCGCGAGGACCAGCTCGACATCGACCGTCTGCGCGTCCCGATCGGCCGCTAGCCGTTGTGGCGAACTCTTGCTCGGTTCAAATTTGGGCCCTGGTGCCGCGATGCCCGCGACATCCCCTCCGGCGAGTACGCCGGCCACCAGCACAGCCCCGATCGAGAACAGCATGCGCATCGCAGTCTCCCGTCGTATGACGCGATGGTGACATGCAATCGCCTTGCCGCAAAGTCCGAAGATCGCTTGCGCTTCACATTCCAGTTAGGAATTCGCGAGTTGGGAATGCGCACGTCACGCAAAGCTGCCGCCGTGTTGCCGCGCTTGCGCCACGGGGACATGCGCGATCGCTCACGCCATCATTCCGGAGCGTCCAGCAGCATCGAGCCGAAGACAGACGTTCCCCGCCCACTTGTCCGGTGCGATTTCCATGCTAGGTTGGATGTACAGATGGGGATGGAGTCCCCCGACAACCGCCCGTCGGCCTGTGACCGTAGTGGGCTGATGACTCCTGCTCGAGGAGGGGCAATCTCAAAAGCCTCGGCCTTTGGCGGGAGCATGGACAAACCCGCCGATGGCGGGTTTTTTGTTGCCTGAAGGCGAAGGTCAGGGCGTGACGACGACGACACCGAATGCTGCGCGTGCGGGGCTGCCCAGGGGGATCTGGGTGCTCGGCTTCGTCTCGATGCTGATGGACGTCTCCTCCGAGATGATCCACGCGCTGCTGCCGGTCTATCTCGTCACTGTGCTCGGGGCCTCCACGCTGACGGTCGGCTTCATCGAGGGCATTGCGGAGGCGACCGCCTCGATCACGAAGATCTTCTCCGGCGCATTGTCCGACTGGCTCGGCCGGCGCAAGCTCCTCGCGGCGCTCGGCTACGGCCTAGCCGCGCTGACAAAACCGCTGTTCCCGCTTGCCCCCAGCGTCGGTTGGCTGATTGCCGCGCGCTTCATCGACCGCGTCGGCAAGGGTATTCGCGGCGCACCGCGCGATGCGCTGATCGCCGATATCGCACCTGCGGGTCTGCGCGGCGCGAGCTTCGGCCTGCGGCAGTCGCTCGACACCATCGGCGCATTCGTCGGACCGCTCGTGGCGATCGGCCTGATGTGGTGGACGGCAGATAATTTTGCCCTTGTCTTCTGGGTGGCGGTGCTGCCGGCCTTCCTGTCTTTCGGCCTGATCGCATTCGCGGTGAGCGAGCCGGAGCCGGACCCAAGCCGGGAGACTACGAAGAATCCGCTGAACACCTCCGCCATGCGGCAGCTCGGATCCGTGTACTGGCGCGTCGTCTCGGTCGGCGTGGTGTTCACGCTCGCGCGTTTCAGCGAGGCCTTCTTGATCCTGCGCGCGCAGAACATCGGTCTCTCGGCGATGTGGGTGCCGGCGGTGCTGGTGCTGATGAACGTGGTCTATGCGCTGTCGGCCTATCCCGCCGGCGTGCTGTCGGACCGGATCAACCGGACCGGCCTGCTCGCGCTCGGCCTCGTCTTCCTCGCGGCCGCCGACCTCGCGCTCGCGCTGCTGCCTAGCCTCGCGGGCCTCGCGCTCGGCGTCGTGCTGTGGGGGCTGCACATGGGATTGACCCAAGGCCTGCTGTCGGCCCTCGTCGCCGACGCCGCGCCGCCGAGCCTGCGCGGCACCGCATTCGGCTATTTCAACCTGTTCACCGGACTGGCCTTGCTGGCAGCAAGCGTGATCGCCGGCGCGCTGTGGGATGCCTACGGTCCGGCAGGCACGTTTTTGGCCGGGCTCGGCTTCGCGCTGGTCGCGCTCGCAGGGCTGCTCGCCGTCGGCAATGGTCTGGCAGCGGAGGACAAATGATGATGGAGGGGCGTTCGTCGTGTTGAGCGGAGTGATCGCAATCGTGATCGGCAGCGTTCTCGGCGGCTGCGCGCGCTATTTCGTCTCGGGCGCGATCGCGCGGCGGCTGGGCGAGACCTTTCCCTGGGGCACCATGACCATCAACATCACCGGCGCCTTCCTGATCGGCATTTTCGGCGCGCTGGCAACCCATCCCGGCTCGATCTTCGCCTCCCCCAATCCCTGGCTGTTCGCGGTGACCGGGTTCCTCGGCTGCTACACCACGGTATCCTCGTTCAGCCTGCAAACGCTGACCTTGGCGCGCAACGGCGAGCCGATGCATGCGCTCGGCAATGTCGCGCTCTCGGTCGGGCTTTGCCTTGCCGCCGTCAGTTTCGGCTTTGTCCTCGCTGACGGTCTTGGAGGCTAGAGGCGGATGACCGTTCCCTCCTCCACCGACCGCTGGCGCAGCACGATGCTCTATGCCTGGGTTTCCTTCGGCAGCGTCCTTGGCGGCCTCGCGCGCTACTTCGTCTCCCTCGTGCTCGACACCGGCCCGGGCTTCCCCGTCGCGACGCTGTTCATCAATGCCACGGGATCGCTCATCATCGGCTTCTACGCAACGCTGACCGGCCCCGACGGCCGCATGCTGGCGCGGCCCGAGCACCGGCAATTCGTCATGACCGGGTTTTGCGGCGGCTACACCACCTTCTCGGCCTTCAGCCTGGAGACCTTCCGCCTGTTCCACGGCGGCATGAAATACACGGCACTCGCCTATATCGCGGCATCCGTCATCTGCTGGCTGGTCTCCGTGTGGCTCGGCCATATGATGGCAAGCCGCTACAACCGCTTGACGAGGAGCTGACCATGCAAATCCCCAATCAGGCTGTTTCGCTCCGGATCTTCATCGGCGAGAGCGACCATTTCGACGGCAAGCCGCTTTACGAAGCGATCGTGATGACGGCGCGCGAGCGGCATCTCGCGGGCGCCACCGTGCTGCGCGGCCCGATGGGGTTCGGCAAGTCGAGCCGGCTACACACCTCGAAGATCCTACGGCTGTCGGAAGACCTGCCGCTGCTGATCGAGATCGTCGACAGCGAGGACAGCATCAACGCATTCCTGCCCATCCTGGATGGCATGATGTCGAGCGGCCTGATCACCTTGGAGAAGGTGCAGGTCCTACAATATGGTGAGAGGACCGCACACTGAGCACCGCGGCTGAACCGAGCCCGCCGTTTCCGGGAGGCGGAATGAACGACACCGTTACCAAGCCTAAAACCAGGACGAAGACCAAGGTCGAGCGGCCCAAGCTGCACAAGGTCATCCTGATCAACGACGACTTCACGCCACGCGAATTCGTCACGATGATCCTCAAGGCCGAGTTCCGCATGACCGAGGATCAGGCCTACAAGGTCATGATCACCGCGCACAAGCTGGGCGCCTGCGTGGTCGCCGTGTTCACCAGGGACGTCGCCGAAACCAAGGCCACCCGCGCCACCGACGCCGGCCGCGCCAAGGGCTATCCGCTGCTGTTCACGACGGAGCCCGAGGAATAGGGCTTCGCTGCTCGCGAGCCACGCCTGAGGCTGCTGTGATGATCTGGTCGCAAGCTACTTCAACCTGGCAAAGACCTTGCTGAACTCCGGAAGCTGCAGCCTCCGCTTCTCCTCCAGGTATTCAGATTCAGTGAAGGGGCCGCTCACGAAAACCCGCACCGCAACGTCCCATTCGTTTGCTTTTCGCGAGATGTAGTAAAACTCCGTGACGGAGCGGTCCGGTCGCTTTCCCGATGTCCATGGATGGCGAGCGAACACGATGTACTGGGCGTTCGCGCCGGCCTGAAAGACCGTAGGCTCCGGGAGGCCGTCGCCAACGCAAGTTCCATCCGTGCCGACGGAGCGGCAAAGCGTCATGTCGTCATCCGTGTCGACGGCGACGAGACGATAGGGACCGTCAATCGCGTCGTCCTGAACGAACCCGCAGGCTGCCAGAAACAGGAAGAGTGCCAAGCATACCCATCGTCTCACATGCGGGATCATGCATCGACTTTCAGGCCATCACCACCGGCGTCTCTTCGGCAAGCCCATACACGCGCTGCGCCTTGGAAAATCCCGCGATCGGAAATTCGCCGAGCTCGCGCCAGTCATGGCGGCAGGCGTTCGCGAAGACTTCCGAGACCACGACGGTCCGCCCCAGCCGGCCCGTGATCTTCTCCAGCCTTGCCGCGAGATTGACGGCGGGGCCGATGCAGGTGAAGTCGAGCCGGTTGCCGCCGCCGATATTGCCGTAGAGGATGTTGCCGACGTGCAGCGCGACGCCGAAGCGGAAGCGCTCGACGATGTCGCCGACCGGGAAAGCGAGCGCCTCGACGCTGGCGCGGGATTCGCGCGCGGCCTCCAGCACGCGGGTGCAGACATGGGCGGCATCGCCGACATATTCGTCGATCGGGAACACCGCGAGCAGGCCGTCGCCCATGAATTTCAGCACCTCGCCGCCATGGCCCCGGATCGCGGTGACCTGGCAGTCGAAATACTGGTTGAGGATCTCGACCACGGTCTCGGCCGGCAGCCGGTCCGACAGCGCAGTGAACCCGCGCAGATCCGAGAGCCAGATCGCGGCCTGCATGGTGTCGTTGTGGCCGCGGCGGATCTGGCCGCCGAGGATGCGCGCGCCGGCACGGTTGCCGACATAGGTGTCGAGCAGCATCTCGGCGGTGCGGCGCAGGCTGATGATCTCGCTGACGCGCGCAAGCGGTGCCCCGAGGGTCCGGATCGCCGCGATGTCGTCGTCGCTGAAGCCGCCGGGCTGCCGCGTGACCCAGCTCGTCGCATGGATCGAGCCGTCGAGATAGTGCATCGGCATCGCGAGGTAGTCGGTCACGCCTTCGGCGCGCATGTCGTCGAGGAACGGAAACCGCTTGCTGTCCGGATCGTCCATCCGTCCCCGGACCTCCAGCCCCTCCTCGAACACGATCCGGAGCGGGCTCCGGGCGAACTCGGGCGTCTCCAGGATCTCGAAATCGACGGTGCCGATCTCGACCTTCTGGCCCTGCCGCCAGATGAAGTTGCGGCCGAAGATTTCCGGATGCAGCGTGCGAATGAAGATGCCGAACCGCGACAGCGGCAGGCCGGCCGCGACCAGATGCTCGCAGACCTCGGCGATCATCTCGGAAGGAGTCCCGGACGACCTCGCACCGTCGATCAGCCAGTTGGTGATGCGCTGGATCTCGGAGTTTTGCATGTCCGCATTTGCGGACGAAGTTGTGGGGACGTCAAGCTGCGCGGTGGGCTAGTACCGCGACACGAATGCCCTACCGGCCGACCTGCCCGCGATCCCGAATGAAATGATCGGCGAGCACGCAGGCCATCATCGCCTCGCCGACGGGCACGGCGCGGATGCCGACGCAGGGGTCGTGGCGGCCCTTGGTGAAGATCTCGGTGTCGGCGCCCTTGCGATCGACAGTGAGGCGCGGCTGGAGGATCGACGAGGTCGGCTTCACCGCGAAGCGCACCACCACCGGCTGTCCGGTGGAGATGCCGCCCAGAACGCCGCCGGCATGGTTGGAGAGGAAGCGCGTGCCATCATTGCCTGTGCGCATCTCGTCGGCGTTCTCTTCGCCGGTGAGCTCCGCCGCGCCAAAGCCGGCGCCGATCTCGACGCCCTTCACCGCGTTGATGGTCATCATCGCGCCCGCGAGATCAGAATCGAGTTTTGCGTAGATCGGGGCACCAAGGCCTGCCGGCACGCCTTCGGCGACGACCTCGATCACCGCGCCGATCGACGAGCCGCTCTTGCGGATGCCGTCGAGATAGGTCTCGAAGAACGCGGCCTTGTCCTTGTCCGGACAGAAGAACGGATTTTTCGCAATCTCGTCCCAGTCCCATTTGTCGCGGTCGATCTTGTGCGGGCCGATTTGCACCAGCGCGCCGCGGACCTTGACGTCGGGCAGCACCTTTCGCGCGATCGCACCCGCAGCGACGCGCATTGCCGTCTCGCGCGCCGAGGAGCGGCCGCCACCGCGATAGTCGCGCAGGCCGTATTTGGCCTCGTAGGTGAAGTCGGCGTGGCCGGGACGAAACTTGTCCTTGATCTCGGAATAGTCCTTCGAGCGCTGATCGGTGTTCTCGATCAGCAGGCCGATCGGGGTGCCCGTCGTCACCTGCACGCCGGTCTCCGGATGCGCCATCACGCCGGACAGGATTTTGACCTGGTCCGGCTCCTGGCGCTGGGTGGTGAAGCGCGATTGGCCGGGCCGGCGGCGGTCGAGATCCTGCTGGATATCGGCCTCGGTGAGCGGGATCATGGGCGGACAGCCGTCGACCACGCAACCGATCGCTACCCCATGGCTCTCGCCGAAGGTGGTGACGCGGAACATGTGGCCGAAAGTGTTGAAGGACATCGCTGCTCGCTGGGTCGGGTCCGGCGTGTGGTAACGCGCGGGGGGCCGGGGGTCAAACCCATAGCCACCGTGGATGACGGCGAACCGGCCTAACTAAACTTCTCCAGCCGCCCGTCGCGGAAGACGTAGACGGCGCCCTGCTCGATATAGAGCTCGGCGGCGCTGGCCGGCGTCTCAAGGCCGAGCGAAACCATCAGGGCCCGGCAAGTCCCGCCATGGGCGACCGCAACGGTATCGGTCCGGAGCTCGTCGTACCAGGCCCGCACGCGGACCTGCACATCGGCGTAGGTCTCCCCGTCCGCGGGGCCGACCGTCCATTTGTCGGCGAGGCGCCGGGCGTAGACGTCCGGATCGGCCGCCTCGCTCTCGGCCAGCGTCAGCCCTTCCCAGCTGCCGTAGCCGATCTCGCGCAGGCGATCGTCGAGCGCGTAGTCGGCCTGCGGCAGTTCGAGCTTGCCGCGCGCGAGTTCCATGGTCTGGCGTGCACGCCCGAGCGGGCTCGACACATAGGGTAACGCCGCCTTGTCCTTGCCGTCGCGCTTGAAAAGATCCGCCAGCACGCCGCCGGCCTGCACGGCCTGACCGCGTCCACGCGCGTTCAGCGGAACGTCCTTGGTGCCCTGAAGCCTCCCGAGCGCGTTCCACTCGGTCTCACCGTGGCGAAGATAATAGATCGTGGGCACGGGCATTCCAGATTTATAAGCTAGTCCTTGCCGCCGAACGAGATGTCCGGCGCGTCCGGGCGCTTCATGCCGAGCACGTGATAGCCGGAATCGACGTGATGCACCTCGCCGGTGACGCCGCGCGCGAGATCGGAGAGGAAATACAGCGCGCTGCCGCCGACGTCTTCGATCGAGACGTTGCGCCGCATTGGCGCGTTGTTCTCGTTCCACTTCAGGATATAGCGGAAGTCGCCGATGCCGGATGCCGCGAGCGTCTTGATCGGGCCGGCCGAGATCGCGTTGACGCGGATGTTCTTCTCGCCGAGATCGGCCGCGAGATAGCGCACGCTGGCCTCCAGCGCAGCCTTCGCCACGCCCATCACGTTGTAGTGCGGCATCCACTTCTCGGCGCCGTAATAGCTGAGCGTGATGAGCGAGCCGCCATCGGTCATCAGCTTCTCGGCGCGCTGCGCCACGGCGGTGAACGAGTAGCAGGAGATCAGCATCGACTTGGAGAAATTCTCCGGCGTGGTGTCGACGTAGCGGCCATCAAGCTGCTCGCCATAGGCGATCGCGTGCACCAGGAAGTCGATCTTGCCCCACTTCTCCTTCAGCACTGCGAAGGCGGCGTCGATGGTGGCAGCATCGGTGACGTCGCAATGGCCGAGCACGAGACCGCCGATCTCGGCGGCGAGCGGCTCGACGCGCTTCTTGAGCGCATCGCCCTGATAGGTGAAGGCAAGCTCGGCGCCGGCTGCGTGGCATGCCTTGGCGATGCCCCAGGCGATCGAGCGGTTGTTGGCAAGGCCGAGGATCACCCCGCGCTTGCCTTGCATCAGTCCCTGTATCAGACCTGAATCCTGCGACATTTTTGAGCGTCCCGTCGAGCTCTCGTTGAGGTCTGGAGGTACACCAGCCCTCCTTCGCGGTACAGTCCTAATACGCGGCGTTAACGCTGTTTCAAGCGCCGGAATAGCCGTTCCGTTCGGGTGTTATGATGATTGAGGCGCTCGCGCCGGACACCAGGACGTCAAGACGGCATGAGTGCGTTTCGCCAGAGTGTGGAAGCCATGATCCCGGCGTTGCGCCGCTACGCCCGCGCGCTCACGCGCGATGCGGATGCGGCCGACGACCTGGTGCAGGATACGCTGGTGCGGGCGCTGCGTTCGGAGCGCCTGTTCCTCGGAGGCGATGTCAGGAGCTGGCTCTATACGATCCTGACCAACCTCAACAAGAACCGGCGGCGCTCGCTGGCAAGGCGCCCGCAATTCACGCAGCTGACGGAGAACAATCCGGATGCCAGCGGGACCGAGGCCGAAGGGCGCGACATCGAGAAGGCGCTGGCGACGCTGGTCGAGGAGCAGCGCTCGGTGCTTCTGCTGGTGATGCTGGAGGGCATGAGCTACCGCGAGGTCGCCGACATCCAGGGCGTGCCGATCGGCACCGTGATGTCGCGCCTGGCGCGGGCGAGAGCCCACGTTAAAGCATCGCTGGAAGGTGAGCGCCCGGCGCTCAAGCGGGTGAAGTGATGGCAGTGTTGATGCATCGCGCGGGTCGCTTCGCCTGCATGGAGCGGGAAGCAGCGCAGTTGAACCGCGAAAGACATTTTGGGCCGCAGAGCCAGAGACGATCGATATGAACGACCATAATATTCCCATTACCGAAGACGAGCTGCACGCCTATGTCGACGGCGAGCTGCCGGCCGAGCGCCGCGCCGACGTCGAGGCCTGGCTTGCCGCACACCCTGACGATGCCGGACGCGTGCAGTCCTGGCGCGCCATGGCCGAGATGCTGCACGCGCGTTACGACTCTGTCGTCCAGGAGCCGGTGCCGGCCCGGCTGGAGCTCGAGCGGCTGGAGCGCCGTCCCCGGCAATGGTTCTATGGCGCCGCGGCGGCTGTGCTGGTCGCCTTCGTGGCCGGCGGCACCGCCGGCTGGGTGGCGCACGGCGCCGCCAACGCCCCCTCGACCTTCCAGAGCTTTACAGCGGACGCGCTCGACGCCCACCGCCTCTATGTCGTCGAGGTTCGCCACCCGGTCGAGGTCGGCGGCAACGAGCGAGACCATCTCCAGGCCTGGCTGACCAGGCGCTGCGGCTGGACCGTGTTCGCGCCGAACCTGGAGGCGAGCGGGTTGAAGCTCGTCGGCGGCCGGCTCTTGCCGGGGCCGAACGGTCCGGCGTCGTTCCTGATGTATGAGGGCGCCTCGGGCGAGCGGTACACGATCTACACCGCCAAGACCGAGACCGGCGCGACTCAGATGCGCTACGCCAAAGCCGACAAGGACGGCGCACTGTTCTGGGCCGAGCGCGGCGTCGGCTACGTCGTCAGCGGCGGCAGCGATCGCGATCGCCTGACCAAGGTCGCGCAGGCGGTCTACGACCAAGCCGAGAAAAACGGTACCTGAGCAACCGCTTGAAGGCGGTGCCTCGATTCCGACATTGAAAATTTGGAATCAAGACATGGGTGCGTCTCATTATCGCACCGGATGCTCACGAGAAAATGAGTAGCGTTCGATCCGCCGATCGACGCGGGCGGCCTCGATTGGGGTTTTTGGTACCGCGCTGGTCCCCCTCTCGAGGCCGCACCTATTATCGACTGCCCCGCCGGACAGCCGACACGTCGAACCACATGGGCCGAGAGGCGCTCTCACGCCTCAGGCATATGACGAGCATCATCTGTCGAGAGATGCTCTGGACTTCTGGGAGAACCCCCTTCAGTTGCGACTTCGCCCTAAAGCGCGATGGCTCACGCTTCAGCAGTTTTCTCTGCGCATGATCTTTTCGGAAAGCCGCTGAACGCCAAATGAACGCCTCGCGCTCACGCGGCCCCCCGGGTCCGGATCATGCCTTAGCCAAGCCCGCTACGTGGATTGTAGGGGTGTTGGTCCCGCCACTTCTCCATCAATGCCTCAAGCTCGGCGTCGTTCCCGTCCGGTAGCATAATCCTGATGGTAACGAAGAGATCCCCGGTTCCGCCGGCTTTTGGCAATCCCTTGCCCTTGAGGCGGAAGGTCCGGCCGCTGGAGGTGTTTTTCGGGACCGACAGTTCCACGGCATTGCCGAGGGTCGGCACGCGGACCTTGCCGCCGAGCACCGCCTCGTAGAGCGTGACCGGCAGGTCGATCCTGAGGTCGGCGCCCTCGATCTTGAAGTACGGGTGCGGCGCGATGCTGATCGTGATCAGGAGATCGCCCGGCGGATGGCCCTGAGCGCTCTCGCCCTGCCCCCGCAACCGGATCTGCTGGCCCTCGGTGACGCCGGCCGGAATCTTGACGTTGAGCTCCTTGCCCGTCGGCAACCGGACGCGCTTCTCGCCACCCTTGACCGATTCTTCCAGCGAGACTGACATCGCGACATTGACGTCGAGATCGAGGCCGATCCCGCCGGTGTCGAATTCGAACTGCCCGGCGCCGCCGGCCCCGGGCCGCGCACCACGCGTCCCGCCGAACATGCTGTTGAGGATGTCCTCGAACGCGCCGCCGCCCTGGCCCGGGCCCGCGCCGCCACTGCGGAACGTATAGCTTTCGAACC
The DNA here is from genome assembly GCF_052114925.1 of Bradyrhizobium sp. 2TAF36. Lineage (NCBI taxonomy): Bacteria > Pseudomonadati > Pseudomonadota > Alphaproteobacteria > Hyphomicrobiales > Nitrobacteraceae > Bradyrhizobium > Bradyrhizobium sp. 2TAF36. The sequence continues at coordinate 83,653 of NZ_JBFRFR010000020.1, forward strand.
CGCCGGGACCCGCACGGCCGCGCGGCCCGCCGCCGCCCGGAAAACCCTGGAAGCGCGGCTTGCCGTCGGCGTCGATCTCGCCGCGGTCGAACTGCTTGCGCTTGTCCTCGTCGCCGATGATCTCGTTCGCCGAATTGATCTCGGAGAAGCGCTCGGCGGCCTTGGGGTCATCCTTGTTGCTGTCGGGATGGTGCTTCTTGGCAAGCTTGCGATAGGCGCTCTTGATCGCGGCAGCGTTGGCGCTCCGCGGCACCCCCAAGACCTCATAGGGGTCGCGCATCCGTCACGTCTCCTTCAAGAGAAATCGAATTGTTCAAAGGGCTCCCCGCCCCATCTGCTGGTCATGTGGGAGGCGAGTGGCATTTTTGCAACTAGCCGCAGAGCCGATTCCTAGCTCCGCCACGGCTTTAGCGTATGAATCTCCCAACGGCCACGGCTGCTTTGGCAGCCGGCGCCCTGGAGCCAGCTTTCGGTGCTGCCATTGACGTAGCTCGCCAGGAAGTCCCGGCACTTGCGGCCGTCCTCGGCGGCGTAGGACTGCGCGATCGGCGTCACCGAGCCACGCGCTCCGGTTTCCGGATTCTCCCAGTGCTGGCTGGAATCCTTGTCGCCCTTGCTCAGGACGTCGGAGGCGGCGTTACGGGCGAAGGCAAGATCGGTGTCGGTCGGCGGGGCGTCCTTTGCCGGCCGCGCGATCGAGCCGGTCAGGTCGCTGTCGTCGGCCTTGGCGTAGGCACTGGTGTCGTTGCGGGAAAAGCTGCAGCCGCCGGAGCCGAGCCCGATCAGAATCATTGTCATGACAAAGCCGGACGGCCGGATCGCCGATAGGCCAACGCGTCCCCATGCCCTATATAGGGCGGTAGCGGACAACAACGCGTTTTGGGCCGCGGGACGCAATTCGGACTCCGGACATGACCGACACGACCTCGATGAAACACCAGACACCCTTAACATCCGGTGATTTCACCGCCGCCGACGAACCGTTTGCGCTGTTCGAGGCCTGGCTGAACGAGGCGATCAAGAGCGAGCCGAACGATCCGAACGCCATGGCGCTCGCAACCGTCGACCCCGACGGGCTGCCAGACGTGCGCATGGTGCTGATGAAGGGCTTCGATGCCGACGGTTTCGTCTTCTACAGCCACATCGCGAGCCAGAAGGGCCGCGAACTCGCCGCAAATCCTAAGGCGGCGTTACTTTTTCACTGGAAGTCGCTGCGCCGTCAGGTCCGCATCCGCGGCAACGTGACGCCAGTGACCGACGCCGAGGCAGACGCTTACTTCGCCACCCGTCCCAAGCAGGCGCAGATCGGCGCCTGGGCGAGCAAGCAGTCCGAGGCGCTGGAAAGCCGCTTCGCCTTCGAACAGGCCATCGCAAAGGTCGCGGCCAAGCACATCATCGGCGAGGTGCCGCGGCCGCCGGGCTGGAGCGGCTGGCGCATCACGCCCTCGCGTATCGAGTTCTGGCACGACCGCCCGTTCCGCCTGCACGACCGTATCGAATTTCGCCGTGACGCGGCCGGCCAGCCATGGTCCAAGACGCGGATGTATCCCTGAGCTTAGGCCGACCTGAAAGATGTCCATGCCGCATTCGTCCAATGCGCCGCGCCGCACGCTGCTCCTGACCGGAGCGAGCCGCGGCATCGGCCACGCCACCGTGATCCGGTTCTCGTCGGCGGGCTGGCGCGTCATCACCTGCTCGCGGCATCCCTTCCCCGAGGACTGTCCGTGGGACGCCGGCCCCGAGGACCACATCCAGGTCGACCTCGGCAACCCCCTGGACACCGCGCGCGCGATCACCGACATCCGCAACCGGCTCGAAGGCGGCATGCTGCATGCGCTCGTCAACAACGCCGCGATCTCGCCGAAGGGTCCGGGCGGCTCGCGGCTTGGCTCGGTCGACACCGACCTCGACACCTGGACGCACGTCTTCCACGTCAATTTCTTTGCGCCGATCATGATCGCGCGGGGATTGATCGAGGAGTTGAAGGCGGCCAGGGGCTCGGTCGTGAACGTCACCTCGATCGCGGGCTCGCGCGTGCACCCCTTTGCGGGCGCCGCCTATGCCACATCGAAAGCCGCGCTTGCATCCCTGACGCGCGAAATGGCCTCCGATTTCGGCCGCGTCGGCGTCCGCGTCAACGCTATCGCGCCGGGCGAGATCGACACCTCGATCCTGTCGCCGGGCACCGAGAAGATCGTCGACCAGCAGATCCCGATGCACCGGCTCGGCACGCCCGACGAGGTCGCCAAGATCATCTACGTGCTGTGCACGGACACCAGCTCTTACGTCAACGGCGCCGAGATCCACATCAACGGCGGCCAGCACGTGTAAGGCCAGGCAGGCGAAGCATGGGCCGGTTCGCGAGCACTGCGTCACTCTACGAGCATTTGCGGCCGCCCTACCCGAGCGAATTCTTTCGCAGCGTCGCGCATAAGCTTGGTCTTACCAAACAGAGCAGCCTGATAGACCTCGGCACCGGACCCGGACTCCTGGCGCTCGGCTTCGGCCCCTATGTCGGCCGCATCGTCGGCGTCGACCCTGAACCTGCCATGCTCGATGCGGCGCGACGCGCGGCTGCGAGCGCAGGCCACGCACTCACGCTGATCGAAGGCAAGGTCGAGACGCTTAGCCCCGACATCGGCGCATTCGACGTCGCGACCATCGGCCGCGCGCTGCATTGGATGGATCGTGAGCCGACGCTTGCGCGGCTCGATCGACTGGTCGCGCGCGATGGGGCAATTCTGATCTGCGCCTCGTTCTCGGCCACCGACGGCAGCAACCCGTGGCTCGATGGCTACAACGACGTCCGCCGCCGCTGGTCACCGGCCAAGCTCTGGGAGGAGGCAGGCATGGGCACGCGCACCCATCGCGACTTGCCGGCGTTCTTTCGCGGCAGCGCCTTTCAGCCCACCGAGCTCGTCACGGTTGAGACCAGCCACACAATCAGTGTGCAGGACCTGACACGCCGCACCCTCACCTACTCGTCGTCATCGCCGGAAGCGCTTGGCGAAAATGCCGACGCGATGCTGCGCGACGTCGGGCAGCATCTCGCTCCCTTCAGTCGCGACGGCGCCATCGCCGAGACCGTCGTCTCGACGGCCCAGATCGTGAAGCGCTAGATGATTTTCCCGCTCGAAGGGCGGGAAGCAAGGCGATCCAGACAACGCCGCCGCAGGACCTGGATCGCCTTTACCCTTCCGTTCCTCAATCGACTCGAATCCGACGCGACCGATCGCGCAGCCGCGGAGCGGCCGTGCTGAACGCAGTCGAGCAGTCGTCGTCGTTCTCACCGTCGAGCAGCGGAGCACCACAGTGCCGGCACATGCGCGCCGACATCGACAACGCCTTGCCGCTCGCCAGGACCTGACGATAATTCGCCAGATCGATGACGTTGCGGGGCGACGTTATGTGTTTTTCAACCATGGCTGTTCCTCGCGGCTAACATGCTGCTTATCGCAGACAAGTTTCGCGCAAACGTTCAGCCCACCGCTCAAATTTTACCGGAGGAATTGGGGCGGCGGGCACACATCACGGCGCGGCCTCAATCCCGCTCTATTCTGCGACACCAACCACCGTGTCTCGTTGAACGGCGTAAGGTCTCGGTAGGTATCAAAGCCACTTCTTCCACTTGAAGAGCCAGTACGGGACGATCGCGGCGGCGAGCATCATCACCAGCGCCATCGGATAGCCGTGGACCCATTCGAGTTCCGGCATCGCCTTGAAATTCATGCCGTAGATCGAGGCGATCAGCGTCGGCGGCATCAGGACAACGGCCATGACCGAAAACAGCTTGATGATGTTGTTCTGCTCGAGATTGACGACGCCGAGCATGGCGTCGAGCACGAAGGTGATCTTGCTGGAGAGATAGGAGGCGTGGTCGGTCAGCGAGGCGACGTCGCGCTGCATGGTCTTGAGCTGCTCGCGCATGTCCTTCGACCATTTCACGCCCTCCACCACCGCGGAGAGGAAGGTGACGACGCGGCCGATCGACACCAGGCTTTCGCGAACCTTCGAGGTCAGATCGCCCTTGCGGCCGATCGAGATCAGGATCTGGGAATATTGCTTGGCGTGGCCGTGGCGCTCGCTCTCCGGCTCGAAGATGTCGTGCGAGACCTGGTCGATCTCGGCGCCGCAGCGCTCTAGGATGTCGGCGCAGCGGTCGATCACGGCGTCCAGCAGTTCCATCAGCACCATCTCGCCGGTGATCGCGGGCGTGCAGGACCGGGCCAGCTTGGCCTCGACCAGCGCAAACGGCTTGGGCTGGTCGTAGCGCACCGTCACCAGGCGATGATCGCCGAGAATGAAAGTCACAGCCGTGGTCCGGGGCATGTCGGTGTCGGACTGGCACATCAGCGTCGCCGTCATGTAGCGCGCGCTGTTCTCGATATAGAGCCGGCTGGAGATCTCGATCTCCTGCATGTCCTCCCGGGTCGGGATCGCAATACCGGAGAGCCGCTCCACCGCCTTGTCCTCAGCCGCGGTCGGGTTGACCAGGTCGATCCACACCGCATGCTCCGGAACCGCCGCGAGGTCTTCGACAACCGCTTTCTTGAGGGAGGAGTCGGAGGGAACGAACACAGAAAACATGCACAACTCCAGCAGGGGCCTGCGACAGACTGACAGCCCTTAGCGCGATTCTGACAAGTTCATGATGACAAGCACATTAACGGAGCGTTTGCATTTGTGGCGGCGCCGTGGCCCAACCGTGGCACGGAATCGACAGTCGGGCGTGCTTTGCCTAAAAACCAGCACAGGAGCGCAAAACTTGCGGCAAAAAAGCCACAGCTCGGCTCTTGCAGCGCGGGAAAAGGTCCGAAACGCTGGAATTGTGGCAGATTTCAACGATAATAGGGCCCAACGGAGTCGTGGTTTGGGCGCGTCTCAAGCCCCGCGAAAGCTAGTTGTTGTCGATTGGAATCAAATCATGTCGTCGCTGAAAGTTATGCTGGGTATTTTGGCCGCTGGCCTGATGCTGTCGGGCTGCATGCAGGCCACACATTTTGAAGCGACCGACACCAAGGCCTTCAAGCCGAAGGACAAGGAACTCCTCGCCAAGGTCCGGTACGAGAACACCCCCGTCGCCGAGCCGTTCCGCCGCGCCATCGTCGATTACCACCGCAAGGAATCGCCGGGCTCGATCGTGGTCGATTCCGACAACCATTACCTCTACTGGGTCATGGATGGCGGCAAGGCGATCCGCTACGGCATCACCGTCGGCGAAGAAGCCATGGCCTGGTCGGGCATTGCCAAGGTTGGCAGCATGACCGAGTGGCCGGCCTGGCATCCGACCCCGGGCGAGATTTCGCGACTGGGCGTGCCGACCTACGTTGCACCGGGTCCGGACAATCCGATGGGCTCCCGCGCGATGTATCTCTACTCCGGCGGCAAGGACACGCTGTTCCGCATTCACGGCACCAACCAGCCGGAATATATCGGCGCCTCGATCTCGTCGGGCTGCATCCGCCTAACCAACGAAGACGCGATCGACCTCTATGGCCGCGTCAAGGTCGGCACCATCGTCGTGGTGCTCGAGCCGAAGCATGGCGACTCGCCCTACAATTCGCGCCTCGCGCTCGGCGGCAGCCAGACGGGCCAGGCGGGCAGCTACTGATCGCCTCCTGCTCTCGGACATTCAAAAGCGCCGGTTTTACCGGCGCTTTTTTGTTGCCGGCTTGTGCGGCTCGGCTTTGGTGCCATCGGCGGCCGACTTGTCCGCCGGCGCAGGGGATTTCTGCGCCGGCTCGTCATCAGCTCCGTCCTTGGCCCCATCCTTGGCCTCAGGCCTGGCCGCGACCTCGCGCGGCGGCGCCTCCTCGGGCCGTCCCGCCGGCAGCAACGGGGCGACCTGCGGCAGGGGATCCCAGACGTTCCACTGACAGATCCGGTAGTCGTTGCGCCGCTGCGCCAGGTCGAGATGGATGTGGTCCTCGTGATACCAGTCCGAGCCCGGACCGAGCACGGTGGAAAAGCGCGCGCAGACTGAATGCAGCACGCGCTCGCGCACATCGCGCGGCATGCCGCGGTCGGTCAGGCCGATCGACCGCCCGTTGGCGAGCTTGATGGCGCGGACGTCGAGCGCGTTGGCCTTGCCGTGCTCGGACAGCATCGCGCCGGCGATGCGGTTACGGCCTCGGCATTCGAAACTGTCGAAATTGTCGAGATCGCTGATGGTCGAGCCGAGGCTCGCCGCCAGCGGCACCATGTCCTTGCGCACCCAATCGGCGATCGCGGAGGCCATGGTGCAGCGGAGGATCGCCGCCGGCTTGACCGCCACCTTGCGCTTGTCCGGCAGCACGATCGCCTCCAGCCGCACCAGATCCTCGCCGCCGCAGGCGCCGGGGCCGCGAATATCGGGAATGGACGGCGCGACGGCGATCTCCTCGGTCAAGGCGAGCCGGCAGACCGAGAGCTGCTTCTCGGGCGGCGGCGCGGCCTCGACGGGCTTGGTCGCGCTCGGCTTGTCTGCGGAAGGCTTCCCCTCTGCCTCCGGCGCGGCCTCGTCCGTTGCTTGGGGGGCCTCCTCCGGGCGGGGCTTTGGTAGCGGTATCCTGGCGGAGTGCACCTTCGCGCGCGGCCGTGGTGTACCAAGACCGAAGATATCCAGCGGCGTAGCATATTTTCGCGCTTCTGCCCGCTCCGCCAGCACAAGCGACAGCCCGAGCGCAGCGGTAACCATTGCCGCGCCTGCGGACATATAGCCGCGACAAGACCATTTGCGGCGAAAGTCCGGCAGGCTAAAACTCATGACAATTCTTTGGCCCAGCGCTGAGAGCTATAAAAAGTCCAGCCCACCTCGGAGGAATGTCTGAATGCTTGGTTTGATGCAAGATTGGCCCCTGCTCTGCCACCGGATCATCGAACACGCCGCCAAGATTCATGGCAAGCAGGAGGTCGTTACGCGATCGGTCGAGGGACCGATCCATCGCACCACCTACGGCGAAATCCACAAGCGGGCGCTCAAGGTCTCGCAGGTGCTGGAGCGAGACGGCATCAAGCTCGGCGACCGTGTCGCAACGATCGCCTGGAACACCTGGCGCCATCTCGAGGTCTGGTACGGCATCATGGGGATCGGCGCCATCTGCCATACCGTCAATCCCCGCCTTTTCCCCGAGCAGATCGCCTGGATCATCAACCATGCGCAGGACCGCATCGTGATGACCGACCTCACCTTCGTTCCGGTCCTGGAGAAGATCGCCGACAAGCTGCCAAGCGTGGAACGCTACGTCGTGCTCACCGACAAGGCGCATCTGCCTGAGACCACGCTGAAGAACGTGGTCGCCTACGAGGACTGGATCGCGGAGGCCGACGGCAAGTTCGAATGGAAGGACTTTGACGAGAACACGGCCGCCGCGATGTGCTACACATCCGGCACCACGGGCGATCCGAAGGGTGTCCTGTATTCGCATCGCTCCAACGTGCTGCACGCGCTGATGGCGAACAATGTCGATGCGCTCGGCACCAGCGCGTCCGAGACAATGCTGCCGGTGGTGCCGCTGTTCCATGCCAATAGCTGGGGCATCGCCTTCTCGGCCCCCTCGCAAGGCACCAAGCTGGTCATGCCCGGCGCCAAGCTCGACGGCGCCTCCGTCTACGAGCTGCTCTCGACCGAGAAGGTGACGCACACGGCGGGCGTGCCCACGGTGTGGCTGATGCTGCTGCAGCACATGGCCGCCAACAATCTGAAGCTGCCGGCTTTGAAGATGGTGATCTGCGGCGGCTCGGCGATGCCGCGCTCGATGATCAAGGCCTTCCTCGACATGGGCTCGAACGTGCGCCACGCCTGGGGCATGACCGAGATGAGCCCGATCGGCAGCGTCGCGGCGCTGAAGCCGCCGTTCCAGAATGCGACCGGTGAGGCGCGGCTCGACGTGCTTCAGATGCAGGGCTATGCGCCCTTTGCGGTGGAGATGAAGATCACCGACGATGCCGGCAAGGAGCTGCCCTGGGACGGCAAGACCTTCGGCCGTCTCAAGGTCTCCGGCCCCGCCGTTGCCAAGGCCTATTACCGTGTCGACAGCAACATCCTCGACGAGGAAGGCTTCTTCGACACCGGTGACGTCGCGACCATCGACGAGGCCGGCTACATGCGGATCACCGACCGCTCCAAGGACGTGATCAAGTCCGGCGGCGAGTGGATCTCCTCGATCGACCTCGAAAACCTCGCGGTCGGCCATCCCGCCGTGGCGGAGGCCGCCGTCATCGGCATCTATCATCCCAAATGGGACGAGCGGCCGCTGCTGATCGTGCAGCTCAAGCAGGGCCAGCAGGCCAGCCGCGAGGACATCCTGAAGTTCATGGACGGCAAGATCGCCAAATGGTGGATGCCCGACGACGTCGCCTTCGTCGAAGGCATTCCGCACACCGCGACCGGCAAGATCCTGAAGACCGCACTACGCGACCAGTTCAAGGATTACCGTTTCCCGAACGCGGCGGCGTAACCCTCGGTACCGCCCTCCCCTGGAGGGCGTGAGCGCTCGACGCATTGAAGCCTCCATAACGACATGGCCGGGCCTGTCCCGGCCATCCACGCCTTGCCCCGCGGCACGGAGAACGTGGATGCCCGGGCATAGGCGAGTGGAAGCGACGCCGTCCTTCGGACGGCTATGCCCGGGCATGACGGTCTGGGCGCATGCGGAACCCTTGAATTTGCCCCCGGGCCGTGGTCTCAACGGCCCATCGTCGCGCCAAATCGGCCGACATCGCCCAAAACCCCGGCAGAGCTTCACCCGATGGCCCGCAGGTTTTCCGCTCCCTATCAGTCGGAGCCCGTGTCCAGCCTCGCGAGCTGGGCGCGTAATCTGGCCGTGTTCGCGGTGGTGGCGGTGGTGGTCTCGATCATCATCGTCCGCTTCGACTTCCTGGAGATGAAACCGGCGCTGATGACGTTCTTCGGCGGGCTCGCGATCGCCGGCCTCTCGATCCTGTTTGGGCTCGCGGGCTTTGCCGCGATCTGGCAGAACGGCTCGCGCGGCATGGGGCGCATCCTGCTCGCCTTCCTCATCAACGGCGCGATCCTCGCTTATCCCGCTTATCTCGCCCTGCAATACCGCAAGCTGCCGCCGATCTACGACATCACCACCAACCCGATCGACCCGCCGCGCTTCGACGCGCTCGCGCACCTGCGCACCGGCGATGGCACCAACACCGCGGTCTATGCCGGCCTCTATTCGGCCGAGCAGCAGCGCCAGTTCTACCCGGACATCGAGCCGATCGAGCTGGAGATCCCGGTCGATCGGGCCTATGCGATCGCGCGCCAGCTCGTCATCAAGCGCAAATGGCTCGTCATCGACGAGCGCGAGCCGCAGCCACCGCGCCGTATCGGCCGCATCGAGGCGGTGGCACGGACGCCGATCATGGGGTTCCGCGAGGACATCTCGATCCGGGTCGTGCCCGATGGTGACGATTCCCGCGTCGATATCCGCTCGGCGTCGCGCTATTTCGACAGTGATCTCGGCAGCAACGCCGCGCGCGTCAAAAAATTCATCGACGATCTCAACACCGCCGCCGACGCCGACGCGCTGAAACCGGTGAAGAAGACGCCGGTCGCGCCACCGAAGGCACCGGCGAAGACGGTGAAGAAGTAGCCCCGCTGTCATTCCAGGACGATGCGCAGCATCCAGCCCGGAATGACGAGAAGCTAGGCCCCCGCCATTCGATACGTACCGCCGATCACGGGATCGCCATCCGTCGCCACCACGCCGCGCGCGACCAGATCTTCCAGATGCGCCAGGACCGAATAGCCGGCGGCCGTCGTCAGCCTGGGATCGATGCCGATATAGATCGCGCGCACCATGGTCGGGATATCGGCCTCGCCCTTGGCCAGGCGGTGCAGGATCGAGGCTTCGCGCGCCTTGCGGTGGCGGATCAGGAAGCGCACGAAGCGCTGGCCGTCCGGGATCTCCGGGCCGTGGCCGGAGAAATACAGATCCTCCTCGCGCGCGGCGAGGCGGTCGAGCGACTCCATGTAGTCGATCATCGAGCCGTCGGGTGGCGCCACGATCGACGTCGACCAGCCCATCACGTGATCGCCGACGAAGTTGAATTTCCGTTCGGGCCAGGCGAAGGCGAGATGATTGGCGGTGTGGCCGGGCGTCGCCACGGCCTCCAGACGCCAGCCGGCACCCTCGACGACGTCGCCATGGGCGATCCTGATATCGGGCGCGAAATCGCGGTCGGCGCCGGACTCCGGATTGTGCTTCTCGCTCTCGAAGCGCGGGCGCGAGGCACGGTGCGGGCCCTCGGCATAGACGGGCGCGCCGGTCGCCTGCTTGATCCGCGCGGTGTTCGGCGAATGGTCGCGATGGGTGTGGGTGACGAAGATATGGCTCACCGTCTCGCCCCTGACGGCATCGAGCAGCGCCGCCGCGTGCGCCTCGTCGTTCGGACCGGGATCGATGATCGCGACGTTGCCTTGGCCTACGATGTAGCTGACCGTGCCGGTGAAGGTGAACGGGCTCGGATTGTTACAGAGCACGCGCCGCACGCCGGGACGGACTTCCTCGACGACACCGGCCCTGAGCGGAAAGTTGCGGTTGAACGGGATGTCGTCGTTGTCGGACATGGGACTTCCTGTGCACTGCAGCCCCAACCCTCGCCGTCATACCCCGCGAAAGCGGGGTATCCAGTACGCCGCGGCGCCTGAGGCGAAGGCGAGGTCTCTGGGATACTGGATCGCCCGCCTTCGCGGGCGATGACAGCGGAGCAAACTAGCCGCGGCCGAAGAACGCTGCGACTAGAAAAACGCCTGGATGCCCGTGATCGCACGTCCCAGGATCAGGGCGTGGACGTCGTGAGTCCCCTCGTAGGTGTTGACGGTCTCGAGGTTATGGACGTGGCGCATCACGTGGTACTCGGCCGAGATGCCGTTGCCACCGTGCATGTCTCGCGCGACGCGGGCGATATCGAGGGCCTTGCCGCAATTGTTGCGCTTCATGATCGAGATCATCTCGGGGGCAAACTTGCCCTCGTCCATCAGACGGCCGACGCGAAGCGAACCCTGGAGGCCCAGCGCGATCTCGGTTTCCATGTCCGCCAGCTTCTTCTGCACGAGCTGGGTCGCGGCGAGCGGCTTGCCGAACTGCTTGCGGTCGAGCGTGTACTGGCGGGCGCGGTGCATGCAGTCCTCGGCGGCGCCGAGCGCGCCCCAGGAGATGCCGTAGCGGGCGCGGTTGAGGCAGCCGAACGGGCCCTTGAGGCCGGACACGTTGGGCAGCAGCGCGTCCTCGGGAACCACGACGCCGTCCATCACGACCTCACCGGTGATCGAGGCGCGCAGGGACAGCTTGCCGCCGATCTTCGGCGCGGAGAGGCCCTTCATGCCCTTTTCCAGCACGAAGCCGCGGATCTGGTTGTCGTGCTCGGCCGACTTGGCCCAGACCACGAACACGTCGGCGATCGGCGCGTTCGAGATCCACATCTTGCTGCCGGTCAGGCGATAGCCATCCGAGACCTTCTCGGCGCGGGTCTTCATGCCGGCCGGATCGGAGCCGGCGTCGGGCTCGGTGAGACCGAAGCAGCCGACCCACTCGCCGCTGGCGAGCTTCGGCAGGTACTTCTTGCGCTGGTTCTCGTCGCCATAGGCGTAGATCGGGTACATCACCAGCGAGGACTGCACCGAGTTCATCGAACGATAGCCGGAATCGACCCGCTCGATCTCGCGCGCGACGAGGCCGTAGGCGACGTAGCTCGCATTGGCACAGCCATATTCCTCAGGCAGCGTAATGCCGATCAGGCCGAGCTCGCCCATCTCGTTGAAGATCTCGCGGTCGGTCTTCTCCTCGAGATACGCCTTGGTGACGCGCGGCAGCAGCTTGTCCTGAGCATAGGCGCGCGCGGTGTCGCGCACCATCCGCTCGTCTTCGGTGAGCTGCTCGTCGAGCAGGAACGGATCGTCCCATTGGAAAGAAGCCGCAGCCGGCTTGTCCTTGGTCTGAGGGCGCACGCTCATGAAACGTCCTTTCGTCTGGTTCCGTCAAAATTTGCCCGACAAAGTAAAGCGCCGCGGCAACAAGTGCAATTGCGTTGCAGATGGATGGCTCTGCGTGGACCCCGGGGATGCGCAGCGCGCGCCCCCGGAATGACAGCGCTAGCTTTCAAGCTGCTCGTTGGCAACGATCTCGATGCCGAAGCCTGACAGGCCCTTGTAGTCGTGCACCGACGAGGTGAGGTGGCGGATCGAGGTGACGCCGAGATCGCGCAGGATCTGCGCGCCGACACCGACCTCGCGCCACTGGCGGTTGCGGTCCGCCTCGCTCGCGCTCTCATCGGGTAGCGGGGCAACGGGGACACCGGCGGCTCCGTCACGCAGGTAAACCAAGACGCCACGGCCGGACTTCTTGAAGTGCTCGAGCACTGCCGCCATGCGCTTATGGCCGGTGAAGATGTCCTTGACGATGTTGGGCTTGTGGAAGCGCGTCAGCACGTTCTTGCCGTCGCCGACGCCGTTATAGACGAACGCGACGTGGGCGATGGAATCGAACGGCGAGCGGTAGGCATAGCCCTGAAGCGGCCCGATCGGGCTGTCGGTGACGAAGGTCGAGACCCGCTCGATCAGCTTCTCGCGCACCTGGCGGTAGGCGATCATGTCGGCGATGGTGACATGCTTGAGCTTGTGCTGGGCCGCAAAGCGGGCGACCTGCTCGCCCTTCATCACGCTGCCGTCGTCGTTCATGAGTTCGCTGATGACGCCGACCGGCGGCAGGCCGGAGAGCTTGCACAGGTCGACCGCGGCCTCGGTATGGCCGGAGCGCAAGAGCACGCCGCCGTCCTTGGCAATCAGCGGGAAGATGTGGCCCGGGCGGGCAAAATCGTTGGCGCCGACATTGGGATTGGACAGCGCGCGGCAGCACGAGGCGCGCTCTTCGGCCGAGATGCCGGTGCCGCCGTCGGGCTTGTAGTCGATCGAGACCGTGAATGCGGTGGTGTGCGCGGAATCGTTGTGGGCCACCATCGGATCGAGCCGGAGGCGGCGCGCGTCCTCGGTGGTCACCGGCGCGCAGACGATGCCGGAGGTATGGCGGATGATGAACGCCATCTTCTCGGCGGTACAGAGCGAGGCGGCGACGATCAGATCGCCCTCGCCCTCGCGGTCCTCGTCGTCGGTGACGACCACGAGCTCACCCCGGGCAAAGGCCTGCAAGACTTCCTGAACGTTATCGGGCATTTCCCAATCTCTATCGGTTATGGCCGGGAGGCTTCGCCGGACGCCTTAGCCGGACTTGGCCCCAAGCGCTAGTGTCCTGGACGCAACCGCATATGCCTGATGGCGGGCCGGCCCGCGGGTCTAAGGCTTGCACCGAAGATACCAGGGATATAGGCGCACACGGCCCGGACGGAAAGCGGCCGCGCCGCCTTCAGGGCAGCACTTCGCGCCGCTCGCCGAGCCGGACATCGAGCTCGGCCCGCTTGTCGGCCAGCAGGCCAGCCTGGGCCGCTTCGATCACGGTAAACAGCTCATGAGCGTCGCTGAGCCGGGTCACCGTGACGTAGCTGGCGCCGGCCGCGTAGAGCTCGCTCACATCCGACAAAAGATCGGCCGTGGCCACGATCATGGCGGTCGGGTTGAGGGTACGGACGTGGCGGACCAGCTTCTCGTTGCTGGCGCCCTTGAGAAGGGCGTCCGGCACGCTGAGGATGATCATCTCGGACTTGCCGACGCCGGCATGGAGCAGCGTGTCGGCGCTGCTGATGTCACCATAGATCACGTGCAGGCCGCGCGACAGCAGCGTCTTGTACACATTGGGATTGAAGTCGATCACGGTGATCTGCTCGAGCAGCACCGGCGCCTGCCGTTCGATCTCGGCCAGCAGCGCGCTCGCCGCACGGAAAAAGCCGAGGATGACGATGCGGCGGGCCTCGCCGTGGCCGCCCTCGTGCCCCTCCTCGGCGTGGCCGTTGCCATGGTCGAGGTCGCGCAGGCCGATCCGCTTCAGGGGGCCGATCGCCCAGCGGGTGATCTCGTCGCTGCGGGTCATCACGAAGGTCGAGAGCACCGCCAGCACCACGAAGGCAAAGGAGGCCGCATTCGCCGTTTCGGCCGCGATATGATGGTCGGCGACGCCGGTCTGGATCACCACCAGCGAGAACTCGGAGATCTGCGCGAGGTTAAGGGCCGGCAACAGGCTGGCGCGCAGGCCCTGCTTCATCAGGTAGAGCGGGGCGAAGGTGGTGACGAGGCGGCTCACCACCGTGAACGCCGCGATCATCAAGGCAAGCCCGATCACGGAGAGGCCCGGCACGGGAATGGTCATGCCGAGCGCGACAAAGAACAGCGTGATGAAGAAGTCGCGGAGCGTGGTGACCTTGGCGGTGACGTCGAGGGCGTAAGGGAAGGTCGACAGCGAGACGCCGGCGATCAGCGCACCCATCTCGCGCGACAGTGAGAGCCGCTCCGCGGTCTCGGCGACGAGGAAGCACCAGGCGAGCGCGCCAAGCAGGATCAACTCGGGGCGACGGGCAATCTGATGGAATAGGCGCGGCAGCACATAGCGGCTGACCAGCAGTGCGGCAGCGACCAGCACCGCGACACGGCCGATCGACAGCAGGATGACGCTGACCTCGAGATTGGCGAGGCTCGGCTGCACCGCCAGGAACAGGATGGCGAAGATGTCCTGGAGCACCAGCACACCGAGCGTGATGCGGCCGGGCAGCGTGTCGAGCTCGCGCTTCTCGTAGAGCACCTTGACGATGATCACGGTGCTCGACAGCGCGCAGGCGACGCAGAGATAGACCGCATCGAAATGCCCACCGCCGAGCGACAAGCCGATGCCGACGAAGAACAGCACCCCGAGCAGGCAGCCGCCGATGAGCTGGCCGCCCGCCGCGAACAGGATCACCTTTCCCGCCCGCACGATTTTCTTCAGGTCGATCTCGAGCCCGATCATGAACAGCATGAAGATCAGGCCGAGCTCGGAGATGACGCTGATCGATTCCTGCGATTTGACCCAGCCGGCACCGAATGGACCTATGCAGAAGCCGGCGATAAGGTAGGCCAGGATCAGCGGCTGCCGGGAGAAATGGGCGAGCAGGCCCAGCATCCAGGCAAACAGAATACAGAGAGTGATGTCGCGAATGAGTTCGTGCATACCAAATTGGTCCGTTTTGCCGCACCCTAGGGCCAGGTTGCGGCGCGGCAAGCGAGCAATTCGTCACATGCGAGCAGGGCTTTTCGCAGCAATGCTGCTATGTCCCCTCGCCTCTGCCGCGCCCGCAGCCGCGCAATCCAAGGTCAATATCGAACAAAACTTTGCCGATTCGCTCACCACACTGCCGAAGGAGGAACTCGCCGTCTCCGGCGGGTTCTATGTGCCCGCCTATTCCAGCGTTGCGATGAGCCAGGGCAAACTACGTGTCGACTTCTCGGTGACGCTGAGCGTTCACAACGCCTCCGAGACCCAGCCGCTGATCGTCAAACGCATCGCCTATTTCGACACCGCAGGCAAGCAGGTCGAGACCTACCTGAAGGGCCAGGTGGCGCTGAAGCCTCTGGCCACCGTCTCGATCTTCATTCCGACCGACGATGTGCGCGGGGGGACCGGGGCCAATTTCCTTGTCGACTGGGCCGCAACAGGCGAGATCGCCGAGCCCGTGGTCGAGGCCTTGATGGTTGGCGGCGTCGCCAATGCGCATTACGCTTTCATCAGCCAGGGCCGTCCGACCCGGACGGCCACAAAGAAGTAGAGGCCGTCCGACGAGGACGGCCGGCAAGAAGTAAGGCACGCCGGCGCAAGGCCGGTCGCTCAACAAGAACAAAACGAGGAACGCTCCCATGACGTCCAGCTTCGATTTCGCGCCCCTGTTTCCCGCAGGGCTGCCGGCCCCTTCCGCGCGCTGGACG
This sequence comes from Bradyrhizobium sp. 2TAF36, assembly GCF_052114925.1. Lineage (NCBI taxonomy): Bacteria > Pseudomonadati > Pseudomonadota > Alphaproteobacteria > Hyphomicrobiales > Nitrobacteraceae > Bradyrhizobium > Bradyrhizobium sp. 2TAF36. The sequence continues at coordinate 99,488 of NZ_JBFRFR010000020.1, forward strand.
GGCCTCGCCAAGTACAGTTTTGTCGGTGGCAACAACGACTCCGAGCAGTTGCCGCTCGACGGCCTGATCGAGGCGACCAATTCCGCCTTGCAAAAGGAAGGCCGCTCGCTCGCGACCTACGGCCTGGCGCACGGGCCGCAGGGCTATTTGCCCTTGCGCGAATTCCTGGTGACAAAACTGAAGCGCGACGCCGGCATCAACTGCACCGTCGACGACCTCCTGATCGTCTCCGGCTCGCTCCAGGCGCTCGACCTCGTCAACGCAACGCTGCTGACACGCGGCGATACCGTGATCTTCGAGCAGGACAGCTATCAGGGCTCGTTGACCCGCCTGGCGCGGCTCGGGGTCAACGTCGTCGGCATCCCCCTCGACAAGGACGGCATGCGTATGGATGTGCTGGCCTCGACGCTGGCCGATTTGAAGAGCCGCGGCATCCGGCCCAAGTACATTTACACCATCCCGACCGTGCAGAATCCCACCGGCAGCATCATGCCGGAGAGCCGCCGCGCTGAACTGGTACGGCTCGCGGCCGAATATGGCGTGCCCATCTTCGAGGACGATTGCTACGCCGATCTCGTCTGGTCGGGACAGCGACCGCCGGCGATCCACGCGATGAGCCCGAACGGCGGCGTGATCCATATCGGCTCGTTCTCGAAATCGATCGCACCGGCGCTGCGCGTCGGCTTCATCGTCGCGCCCTGGGATGTGATGTCGCGGATGCTGGCGCTGAAGACGGATGCAGGCTCAGGCGCGCTGGAGCAGATGGTGCTGGCCGCCTATTGCAAGCCGCACTTTTCGACCCACGTACCGGCACTGACGAAGGCGCTGCGCACCAAGCTCGATACGCTGATGGAGGCGCTGAACGAGCAGTTCGGGACGGCGGCCGAGTTCGAGGAGCCCAAGGGCGGCATCTTCCTGTGGGTCAAGCTGCCCGACCAGGTCGATACGCTGAAACTCTATCAGGCCGCGCTCGCCGCCGGAGTCTCGATCAATCCGGGGCCGGAATGGTCGACCAACAAGCCCCATTCCTCCTCGCGGCTCAGGCTGTGCTTTGCGAGCCCCTCGCATCAGCAGATCCGTGAGGGCGTCGCCGTGCTGGCCGAGGTCTGCCGCAAGGAGTTCGGCGTGCCGGCCCGCAGCGCCAACGTGGAGAAGCGCGCCTAAGGCTCGCTCTAGGCCACCTGAGGCTGGCTGCCGTGGATCGCGGAGGCCAGCCGCAGCAGCAGCACGATCGAGACGTTGCCCTTGCCGGCCTCGATCTGGGCGATGTAGCGCTCGGAAATCCCGGAGCGGCGGGCCAGCTCCCGGCGCGACATCTCGCACCGCGCGCGCGAGGACCTCAAGCGCTCGCCCAGCTCGGCCAGGAACGCGGTCTCGGAATAAGGCGGCACGGCACAGCTCCCCGGCAGTACCTCGCCCGCGAAATCCACGACTTGATTCAGCATCGGTCTCACCAACTTCGCCTTCGGGAGCGCCATCCTACCCTTGATACGACCGGCCTCATTGACGCGGATCAAATTCGCGCGCGATTGCCAGCTCGCGTGGACGATCGCGCGCGGGATGCTACACTTGGACTTGTTCGAGGCGGGGTTTTTCAGGACATGACGCGTTGTCTGGGCTGCTGGATCGCGGCGGCGATGCTGTGGATTGCGTTCACGCCAGCGGCCGGCGCCGAGACGCTTGCGGCGACGGTCGAGCAATGGGGCCTGCTGGGCTCGTGGGCAGTCGATTGCGCGGCCCGGCCGGACCGCGACAAGGGCTCGCTGTTGACTTACGAGATCAGGAAGGACGGCCGGGTGATGTACCGGCGCGATTTCGGCGAGGCCAGGGACGAGAACGAAGTGGTGTCCGCCACGGTCGAAGCCGAGGGCCTGCTCAATGTGATGGTTTACTTCCCCTCGCTGCACCAGGCGCGTGAATTCGGGCTGCTGCTGGCGAAGGATGGCAGCCTGCGCGCGATCTACAATCGCAGCGAGCGCGGTGTGTACACGATCAGGGACGGCAAATACGTCGCGACAGGCGCGCCGACACCTTCACAGCAACGCTGCGATTGAGCATCACGTTTGAGCATGATCGCTCGGAAAGCCGCTTCGCACTTTTCCGAATCGTGCTCTGTCTGAACATCCATTCAGAATTCTCTTCCAGTTCCTCCGGAACGTTCGCACACATGCGCCGTTCTCATGTGCATTGCATTGGAGGAGGACATCTTGAAGAAGCTTGGTTATGTGGTTGCGGCTCTCGGCGCGCTCGCGATCGTTGCACCGACGATGGCGAATGCCGAAACGGTGGTGATCAAGAACGGCTACCATCATGGCTACGGCGCCCGCGCCGAAATGCGCGAGCATCGCGACCACGGCTGGCATCGCGGCTGGCACCATCACGACCGGGTCGTCGTGGTCAAGCGCGGTCACCGTCACCATTGGGATTGATGCGTAACACATCATGGAAATGGCCCCTCGCGGGGCCATTTCTTTGCGCTCTTTCTTCCTTCTCCCCTTGTGGGAGAAGGTGGCGCGAAGCGCCGGATGAGGGGTTGCTTCAGCGCATTCAATGAGAATTGGACTCGCGGATGGAGACCGCTTGTAAGTCGAAGCGCCGCAGGTCTGCTATTGTAGACGTTGCGGTGACGGACGGGAGCCCGCAAACCCCCAGGTCGTTGCAGGCCGTGGGTGAGAGAGGTGCCCCGTCCGTTAGTCCATTGAACCCGAACAGTCGCCTGGGCCGCAAA
>NZ_JBFRFR010000021.1:0-101505 GCF_052114925.1 Bradyrhizobium sp. 2TAF36
TTCCCGGTACGAGGCTTGTCGTTGCAATCGCGCCCGCATTCACCATGGGATTTGTGCGGCCATCGGGACTTCGTTCGACGGCAGCGAGCGAGTTGAACGGAAGGCCGGTCGCGTTCGCTCCAAGCTTCTGACGTGCCTGCGCCGCGCCGAGGGCCTGACAGACCAATGCAAAGATGAACGGCTTGGAAACGCTCATGATGGAGAAATCGTATTCGGCCGCCCCTACGGCGTACACCGCGCCGTTGGTGCCGACCACGCAAACGCCGAACAAGTCGCTCGGCACTTCGGCGAGAGCGGGATATACTTGAGAGTTCTTGCCGTCCGTATTTGATTTGTAGCGCGCGTACACCTCGTCGATCAGCGAGATGACTTCCGCTTCGGCCGGCAGGTGTCCGGTTGATACGTAGGAATAGTTGTTGTCGGCATCGGCGTTCGCATTCATTGCGCGTTCCAAGCCTCCATAATGAGAAGCACCGAGGGAGCCCCGACATGTGTCGGGTCAAACGCTCCTCACTCGCCGTTTTCGTTCACTGCCTTTAACGAGGCCCAACGGACCGTCATCTAACGTTGATTTTCCTTGGTGAACAATCAGGCCATTTACCCGGACATCTCGGGGTTTTTCCGGGTTAGGGCTGCCTTGCGCCTCACAATCCCCAAGGCAAGCCCAGCAGGTACCAGACAACGAACAGCACGGTCCAAATGATGGCTATCCAGAGAGTGTACGGCAACATCAGCGCGACAACCGTCCCGACGCCCGCTTTCTTGTCGTAAATCTGGGCAAATCCGACCACCATGGCAAAGTAGGCATTGAGCGGGGTAATCGCGTTGATCGGCGAGTCGCCGACGCGGTAGGCGGCCAGGACGGCCGCGGGATCGACGTTAAGCTGTACGAACACCGGCACGAAGACCGGCGCGAAGATGGCCCATTTGGCGATCGCCGGCGTGAACACGAAGTCCAGGATCATGACGACAATGATGAAGCCAACCAGCAGCCACAGCGTGCCGATATTCGCGCTCTTCAAGACATCGGCCATCGTCAGGGCCATCAACGTTGGAATGTTGCTATAGTTGAAGTAATCGACGAACTGGCTGATGACGACGAAGAGGAGGATGGTGCCGCTCAGCGAAGCCACCGCCTTGGTCATGGCCGCGATGACGGCCGCGGAGCTATTCACCGTTCTCGCGCCGATGCCGTATGCAATCCCGGTTGCAAGGAACAGCACCATGATGACCCCGATCAGGCCGTTCATGAATGGTGAGTTGCCGATCAGGACGCCCGTCGTCGGATTGCGCAGGGGCGCGCCCGACGGAACCGTTAACAGAAGGAACAGGATCACGACCCCGAGCAGCGCAAAGCCGCTGTACCTCAGCCCACGCGACTCGTCGGCGGAAAGCTGCCCTCCGTTCGCCTCCGGCTGAGTGTTGGCGGCCTTCTCGGCCTGGTAAGCGCCCAGCCGTGGCTCGATGATCCGGTTGTTGATGAGCGCGATGACGATGGTCAGGACAACAACGGAGGCGATCGAGAACGAGACGTTGGCGGTCAGATCCAGCGACGTGGTGGGGTTGACCATGTGGATTGCGTCGTTGGTGATTTCCGTCAGAACGGCATCAAGCGGCTTGATGATCATGTTCACGGTGAATGCACCGGCGACTGCGGCAAATCCCACAGCGAGCCCGGCGAGAGGATGCCGGCCAACGCTCAAGAAGGCGGCGCCGGCCAACGGGATCAACACCACATAGCCGGCGTCTGCGGCAATGCTGGACAAGATGCCGACGAACGCGACGATGTAAACGAGTGCCCAGCTCGGAGAGACGGCCACGAGTTTTCTGATCAACGCGTTGACCAGGCCGGCTTCCTCGGCGACGCCGACGCCCATCATGGCGACGATCAGCAGCCCAACCGCGGTGAAACCCATGAGGTTTGGCACGAGCCGGGTGTAAATATGACGAATTCCATCCGCCGTCAGCAGGCTATTGGCGGCAGAGGTCGCGGTCTCGATCTTGTGAGTATCCGGATTGATGGCCTGATAGGTGACGCTTGCCCCCAACATGTAGAGTAAGTGAGACAGAACCAACACGATGGCGATGAGGATCAGAAATATCACGACCGGGTGCGGGACGCTGTTTCCGACACGTTCGACAGTGTCGAGGGCTCTTTGCGTCATCGTCTTCGATGGCGGCGTGTTCGTGGCGTCACTGCGCGCGCTCATGTCGGAAATCCTCCCGCTCCATTAGCGACGGCTGGAGCGGCGCTGGTACCATGATGATCCATGCTATGAGAACAGCGAGGAAGGATCGGACGCCAATGCGCGCTCGAAACCGCTGATCTCGTAATCAACGCGACGACCCCGCTACTCCTCTGACGAAGATGCCAGCGCCATCGCCGCGAGTGCGGCGACGATCTGAAAGGACCATGGAGGCACGGAGGCCTCTCGGGAGAGGATTGCTCATCCTTTCGCGATCTGTCCGTTCACACGCTGCCTTACGAACAATCAATAAGGCGCTTCAAAATCCGGCTGAATACCGAATGCGCCTAGATTGTTCCGGGGCAATTACCGACCCGAACGAACGTCTGTGTCAGCAAGGCTTCCATGTCTGCCTGCGAAGCAACAAGGCTGTCTTCAGAACCGCACAGTGGCCGAGCCAAGGATGCGATTGGCGGTACCAGAGCCGGTGCTGACCGGGGCTGTTGCTGCGGTGCCGCCGTACACGTCCCGATGGGAGTAGACATATTCAAGACCGACGTCGAGCCATCCGGTCCCGACGCTGTTGCCACGAAGCTCGGCGAACGGGCTCCAGATCAAATTGAAGATCCCCTGCTGCATGGTGCTGTTCAACGACGTCGCCGAGACAGATCCCGGCACGAACAATTGCGCATAGGACGGATATTGCTGCCATGCGTAGGAGTAGACGAAATTGCTGCGTAATTGCGGTGTCCAGAAGCGGCGGTAGCCTGCGCTCGCGCCATAGGTCGGCAGGGCGTCGAGGCTGGGATCGACAACGCCGGGCAGGCCGATGTTGGACAGCGCATCCTGGCCGAAGGTATTGGCGCCGAAATAGCGCCCGATGCCTTGGCCGTAATAGGCCATGCCAACCAGCTCGTCCGGACCGAAAGCTGGTGACAGCCATCGCATTGGGAAGCGACCGCTACCTGCGACACCCCAACCGGCGGTATTGCGCTCGACCGCTGGCGGCGCCGCCGCCGTACCAGCCGTGCGGATGGTGAGATCGCGCAGCAGGCCGCGCAGGTCGAGGCCCAGGCCATCGTTCCGGTATTCGAGCCGGCCGAGTAGATCGGGCACGGAGGCAAATGACGGACTCAATCCACCAAAGCCAGCCGGGGTGCTGATCTGCGTGAATACGCCTGCCGCGGACGTGTACTGCGTATCCGGCATCTCGATCGAAACGTGCCCGGTCAATCCCGGAGCCAATGTCGCGGTCGCCCGAACCTGCGCCTGGCGCACGAATGACTGGTTGAGATTGGTCGAGAAGTTCACGGTTTCATAGACGCCCTCGTTCCACAGGCTGTTCGCCCAGCCGACCAGGACACGAAACTGTTCGCTGCCGACCTCGCCCCAGGCCTGACGGAGCCGAAAGACCGCATTGGGTGAGGTTGCCGTGCCCCCGCCGAAGTCGCCTTCAAAGCGGGTCTCCAGAGTGCCCCAGGCGGTCGCCGTGCGCGTATCCATACCGATGCGGCTGAACCGGGCGGACAATCCGGTATCGCCTCCCTGGATGTCGGCGGGGCTTCCGGAAAGCGGAATGGTTTGCACTGTCGGCGCATCGGACTGATTGCGGCCATTGAAGTCGTGGTAGCCATTGACGTTCGCGAAACCGTAGAATCGCACCTCGGACTGCGAACCCGGGATGCGCAAGGACAAGCCCGGGAGATCGGAACGCAGCGCGTCCTCGCCTTCGCCGTCGAACTGACTGCCCATCGGTTCGGGCGGACGCAGGCCCGGAATGGGCGCCGCCGCGGCTTGTGGAGGGACCGCAGCACTCGCAGTCATTCGCGGCTCAGTCGACGCAACCGGAATCGCAGGCGGCTTTTGCCCGGCGGTCGGTGCGACGACGTCACGACGTGCGGTGGCGGCTTGGGACTTCGAATGCTTATCGCGCGTTTCGAGTTCGTCGACGCGACGGCGCAGCGCGCTGATCAGCTTGTCACCTTCTGTTGCGCGGGCTTGCAGCGCATCGAGACGGCGCATCAACTCTTCCATGGAAGGTTTCTGCTCCTGACTGGCGGGTGTCTGCGCCAAAGACGGACCGGCAAATATTGCGATTGATGCAACGCCACAAAGCGCTCGGAATGTTCGCACGCAAGCCTCCTGTTGGCACGTTCAGGGCACATCGAGTTTTGCGCTTGATTTCAGCGATCGCAAGCCGGCTCCATCGAAGGTCGAAATTTTCGGCGAGATTGTGCCATTTCGGTTGTACCGCAGCGCAGTTGCATCGCGCTCGGTCGGCTCAACATCATCCTGCAGCGCAAAAAGCGATCTCAGGATAGGGAGGGGTGCGTAAAATCGAAATGGCTCACAATCCCACCACTGTGCGCTGCATCCCGTATCGTCGCGCCTTGGGTGCCGCCGCCATATTTACGTGGCACGAACTGCATAGTCATATGCCGGAATTCATGCCAGTCATGCGAGGTTTTGGTCCTCGGAGAATACAACCTGCTGGCTGAGGGTAAGATCGAGCGTATAATCCGATCTATCCCCTAGGGCGTTTCCTGTAGTCCGGCGATCGATGCTGGGACGACTGGAGAGGGGAGCTTTCGAGATTGAGCGTTGAGTTCGACCTCGAAAACGACCCGGAAAGTTGGGTGCGTACCGTGAAGCCACACAGTTCTCCTGCTTGCGAGCCGGCGCGTCCCTTTATCGACGATCACCTGATTGGCCAGGACGCAATTGGCGATCGCTCATATTGGACACACTCCGAAGAGCTCCTTTTCGCGGTCCGCCCCTCACGTGGCGGGCGCTTCGTGTACGAGGCAATCAATCAGGCCTTCGAGGCTCTCCTTGGAATGTCGCAGCAGGAGGTCCGAGAGCTGGACGTCTTCGAATGTCTTGGCAAGGAAGACGCCGAGCGTCTCTGTGAAATCCTCCAGGCATGTCTTGCGGAAGGAACCGAGGCCAAAATCCAGCACAGTCTGATGCTCGGCGGCTTGCTGCGGGATGTCGAGACAACCGTTGTTCCGATCCTCCATCCCATGGCCGGCAATGCGGCCCGGTTGATTGGCGGTCATCGGTTACTCCACAAGGAGGGGCTCGACTGTGTGACTGAAGAGGCTGCTTTCCTTCACGGGGACGTCAGCCTGATGTCCATCCGCGAGGACATCCACCAGCGGATCGCATCGGAGCTTCATGATTCGACATGCCAGGAGCTGGTTGCCGCCAGTCTTGGTGTGATGCGTGTCCGCACTTGCCTCGATAACCCGCGCGGCGTCGAGCGGCTTTGCGATGATATCGACGCGTCGATCGACGCGGCACTCAAGGAAATCCGTTCCCTGACCTATCTGCTCCACCCCCAGGATCTGACGGACCGAGGACTCAAGGCGACGATCGAGCAGCATGCCTTGGGGTTTGGTGCACGTACGTCGTTGCGGGTGAGCACGAGGATACCCGCCGCCGCCGATAAGCTACCTTACGCGAGCCAGCTCTCGGTGCTGCGGGTCATTCAGGAGGCGCTCACGAACATATTCCGCCACGCGAAGGCGACGGAGGTCAGAATCGTCGTCGAGGCGATCGAGGGGCACTTCCATCTGACGATCAGCGACAACGGGCGCGGTTTTCCGGTCGATCACACAAAACGTGGCAACGGTGCGATATCGCCCGGTGTCGGCATTCCCGCCATGAGAGCGAGACTTAAGCAGCTTGGGGGCACGTTCGAGATCCGGTCCGATCTTGCACCGCGACATTCCGGCACGACGCTGTGCGCGGTGTTCCCGCATGGTCTCATGACCAAAAGGCGCAGCCGGCGCGCGTCACTGAAATCATAAGCCAGCGTGTGCACGGAATGACGGAGATCAGGGACCCCGAGGGCAGGCAGTCTCTGTCCGTCGGTTCCCGGAGTTCCCTCCACGAAATGAAGGCTGATCGACGATGATCGTGTAGCGGTCCGATTTGGGCTGCGCGCGGGCAAGGCCCGTCCTTGTCTGATTGGAAACGCCGATGTTTGGTACATCCGCCCGGAGATATCAGGGTTTTGCAGGATAACCCATTGAAGGATAATCGGTAGATTGGCACACTTGACTGCTGGAAATCTCCATCCATTGCCCGACAGGTTTTGGGCCCGCATACGGGAACGACGCCGTGAAACGCATCGTGATTGCGGATGATCATGAAGTCGTACGTTCCGGGCTCCGAGCGATCGTTGAGACCCGCTCAGACTGGATCGTCAGCGGAGAGGCGACCAACGGCGAGCAGGCTGTGGCCGTGGCGGTGGAGACGCGTCCGGACGTCGTGATAGCCGACTATTCGATGCCGCTGATGAACGGACTTGAGGTCAGCCGCCGCCTCAAGTCGATGCACCTGCGCACCGAAGTATTGATCCTGACGATGCACGAGAATGAGGAATTGCTGACTGAAGCCATCCTGGCTGGCGTTCGCGGCTTCCTGTTCAAATCGGACGCCAGTAGGCACCTGATCTTCGCGATCGAGGCCTTGCTCGATGGCAGACCTTACTTCACGGGCGTTCTGTTGGAGAAGTTGCTCCACGAATACCAGGCCGGCAAGCAAAATACGTCCGATATGCTGCTCACCGCGCGCGAGCAGGGCGTTGTCCAGCTTATTGCAGAGGGACACACCAACAAGTCGATCGGCGTCATCCTGAAGCTGAGCGTAAAGACCGTCGAGACCCACCGCGCGTCAGCGATGCGCAAGCTCAGAATGTCATCGACGGCCGAGCTCGTCCGCTACGCCGTTCGCAGGAAGCTCGTCAATCCTTGATGGAGCTTTCAATGCGAGTCGCCGCCTCGCAAGCGATCAGCGACAACGCGTTCTCCCGTTGGAAATGCCGCGATTTTCGCTGGAGCGACAGCGGTGCTGTCAAGGTCCGGACTTGGGCAGACCCGCTCCAGGAGCATCCAAGCATTTCCTTCCAGCGGCCCGAGGCTCGAAAGCACGACGTTGATCTCCCGAATTCGACGATACAACGTTGAGCTCGGCACACCTGGCTGAGCGGCAGCGCAATGACGGATTATGATCGTCCGACGGACGCCCATTCTCAGCCGCATGAGCCTGGGATGCGACCGGCAAGTCATTGATTATCCTGAAACCGCAGCTGGCTCTTAATCAGCGGGTCCCAGGTTCGAGCCCTGGTGCGCCCACCAAGCCTTTCAATAGCTTAGGGGTTTGTTACGGTCGTCATTCCGACAGACGCGCCGTGGCTATTCCCCGCGCAGGTAGCGAAGATCCTGCTTGGCTGTGATCCAGGGTAGCGGGGTAGGTGTTAACTCCATCGCATCGGCTTTCCGCCGTTGGCCGCACTCTCCTGAGCAAGTATTGCGATACGCGTGGCGCGCAGGGCCTCGTTTGCCGCAATCTGCAAGGTCTCGCCGCGGGCGAGATGATCAAAGACGAAGCTGGCGGGCGAGGCGCCCACGGGCAGGTCGATTTCGCGCCGGGGTCTCGTCGCCGTCTCGACGAGCAGTCGATTTTCCGCGAACAGAACGTCAGCACGACCCTTTGTCCCGGAGATCCGCATGGCATAGTCGCCGTGCCGTGGCGATGCTTCGGGCTGGATCCAGTCAACTTCGATCGCGAATTCCGGTCCGCCATCGCAGGCGAGAATAGCACGCCCCAGCGCGGGAAAGTTCGTCGTGCCGGCAGCCGGGGTCGACGAAATCCAGCCGCTGATCGTGCCGCTGGTGTATCCCGTCAACCAAAGGGCCAGATCAATATCGTGGACCGTGAGGTCAGCGAGGATGCCGCCATAAGTTGATGGTTCGAACATCCACGCTGGACGTCGGCTTGGGACCAGCTTGTGCGGCCCGGTTGCAGTGATGGATACAATGTCTCCAAGTTGGCCGCTGTCGATCACGGATCGGAGTGCGAGCGTGACCGGATAAAACCGCTTCTCGAGCAGAAGAGTGAGCAAATTGCGCCCGGCGAGCGTCTCCTCGATAAGCGCAAGCTGGGCCAGGGTCACAGCCATGGGCTTGTCGGCGATCGCGAAGATGCCGCGGCGTAAAAGTTCGACGAGGATTGGAGCGCGAAGACCGAATTCGGTGAAGACTGCTGCGGCCCGAACCCGATGCGCATCCAGAAGCGCATTCGGGTCGGCGTAGCCGGGCGTCTTCGTACGTCGTTCGAGCTCGGTGCGCCGCGCTGGGTCATGATCGGCGACGGCCACGACCCTGACGTCGGTTCTGACAGCGATCTCTGACAGTACGTATTCGACATGCGGGTGGGCTGCGCCGATGATGGCGATGTCGAGCATCTCGGAGCTAGCTGGCATGAATGGCCTCCGCTGCGATCTCATTGGGGCTGACGGCGCGACCTTCGGAAGCCGAGCGATAGATGGCGTCAACCAGTCTCGCAGCCTCGAATCCATCCCTGAACGTGCTCGCAGGCGGCCGTCGCTCCCGGACGGATTGAACGAAGTCGCGCCATTGCGCGATATGTCCTTCGATCCCGATCGCCTTGGGATCGCTCGCGGCGCTCCCAACCCCGGCCGCGCTTGGCGGCTCGGCAACATCAGCAAAATCCCAGCGCACGATGCTGTCGTTTGCGAGCTCGCAACTGCCGCGATCGGTGAACAGTCGAAGCATGGCCGGCCGTCCCGGAGGCAGCGCCGTACTCGTCACGATCACGCCGAGCGTGCCGGATGCGAAAGACAGCAGCGCCGCCGTCGTGTCCTCGACGGCGTGTGCGTGTCCGAGCGTCGTCGTCTTGCCTTGAACGCTGTCGACGGCTCCGAACAGCCAGAGCATCAGGTCGAGATTGTGAACGCCCTGATTGAACAGCGAGCCGCCGCCATGCTCCGCTTCGCTGCGCCACGGCTTCTCCGCGTAGTAGGCGTCGGAGCGGTACCAATGGATCGCCGCCTCGATCAGGCGCGGCTGTCCGAGCCGGCCAGTGTCGAGCTGGGTCTTGATCGCCTGGTGCTGCGGTTCGAGACGGCGCTGCGAAACCACGCCACAGGTCAGCTGCGAGCGCTCGGCGGCGCGGACCAGTGACGCAGCCTCAATCGGATCGACGCAGAGTGGCTTTTCGACCAGCACGTGCCGCCCCGCCTCGATCGCAGCAAGCGCGACGTCATGATGCGCGCCGCTCGGGGTGCAGACCACGACCGCGTCGATCCCGGCATTCGCGAGCATCGCCTCGGTGGTCGCGAATGCCGGAACGTCCTCGCCATTCATGCACGCAGCAATCTGCACAGGCGTGCCGCCGGCGATCGCGGACAAGACGGTATCGTCGAGCGCCCGTATTGCCCGCGCGTGTGTTTCGCCGATCGCTCCCGGACCGATCAACCCGATGCGAAGCCGGTTCATGTCTCAGTCCTCAAGAGTTGCAGCGATAAGGACGACCCGCGACATAGACCGTCTCGGGCACGAGAGATTCATCCTCGCCGAGATGGAAGCGCAGCAGATCGGCCGGCGCACCCACCGTCAGCGCAGGAAGGTTGAACGGGATACGCGGATTGACCGTTGCGAGCCTCAGCGCCTCTGCCAGGGTCAATCCGGCCATGCGTCTTGCCGTGGCTACTCCGAACACGAGGCTGACGGCTGCGCCCGCCAGAAAGGATGTGCCGACGACTTCCAGCCGGCCGTTCGCCTTCAACTCGACCTTGCCGCCGATCGGCGCGTCGTAGATTCCGGGTGTGCAACCCGCGAGCGCGGCGGCATCCGACACCAGGATCGCTCGCTCCAGCCCCTTTGCGCGCAGCATGGCCTTGAAGGTCTCGCGGGGAAGGTGATGGCCATCGGCGATGAAGCTCGCCCACAGCCCGTCCTCGGCCAGTTGCGACCAGATCGGGTTGGGATGTCGCGGCAGCGTGGCGGCGATGCCGTTGCCAAGATGCGTCGACAATATTGCGCCCGCCGCGACGGCGGCGGAGATCTGATCCGGTGCGGCGTTTGTATGGCCGAGGGCAACACGGACGCCGCGCGCATGAAGGCCGCGCACATAGGCGTCCGTTTCCGGCCAATGCGGCGACAACGTCACGAGGCCGACAAGGTTTCCGCAGGCCGCCTGCCACGCGTCGAACTCGTCGAGATCAGGCGGCCTGACATGTTCGGCCGGATGCGCACCGCGCGGACCATCTTCTGGCGCGATGTGCGGGCCTTCGACATGCACGAAGGGCATTGCGTGCTTGAGAAACGGATCGCTGTCACGCGCCTGTGCAATGGCGCGCAATGCATCGATGATCGCATCATGCGATGCCGTGATGAGCGTAGGGGCAAAACGCGACACCCCGCTGTTGTGGACGGCCGCGACGAGATCGCGGACCGTCCGGAGATCAGGGCGGCCATTGAGATCGTAGCCCGCAAAGCCGTTCAATTGCAGATCGAACAGGCCGAGCGACAGCCACAGCCCGTCATCGTCACCGCCGGGAACGATGTCCGTGATCCGGCCGTCCTGAATGACGATGGTGCGATTCTGTCCGGTCTCCGGATCGCGGCCCGAAACGCGCGTTGCCGGATCTGTCATGCGCGTACCGGGGTCAGTGAGAGCTGCGGCGGCGTGGAATCCTGGTCGAGATACAGCGCGCAACGTGGGTGCGTGCGGAGCGCGCTCGCCGGGCACTCGGTCCCGATCGGACCGTATAGCGATCGTTCGACGGCGGCGCGTTTGGACGCGCCGGGCACGACGCAAAACAGCCGGTCGGCATCCAGGAGCCGGGGAATCGTCAGCGTGATTGCATGTGCCGGAACATCTCCGAGCGTCGGGAAGCACTCATCGTCAACCTGCTGCTGCCGGCACACTGCGTCGAGCTCGACGATCTTGACCGACTTGGTGTCGTGCAGATCGGCGACCGGCGGGTCATTGAAGGCGAGGTGACCGTTCACGCCGATTCCCAGGCAGATGATGTCGATCGGGGCTTCGCCGAGAAGGGCCGCATAGCGTGCTGCTTCCCGCTCCGGATCCGGCTCCTGCCCGATCAGGTGAACCGCGCCGAAAGCGATGCGCGAGAACAAGTGACGCGTCAGCCAAGCCCCGAAGCGCTCCGGCGCATCCGCGGGAAGTCCGAGATATTCGTCCATGTGGAAGGCTGTGACGCGCCGCCAGTCGATATCGCGCTCGCGAGCAAGGGCATCCAGCATCTCCGCCTGGCTCGGTGCCGCCGCGAAGATCATCCGCACGTTACTCTGCCGTCCGAGGTGGTCGCGGAGCGCAGCAGCGACGTCCGCAGCGGCCGCCCGGCCCATCGCATCCCGCGTTTTAAACGTCGCGATTGAGGGAGTCACCGAAGCCGTCATGCTCATCCATGGTCTGCCGGGCCTGCACTTTACCCTCGAGCGGAGAGAATGTGATGCAACCGGTTGCATGTCAAGCTTGCGCCCCGGGCCCGGCCGGGGCATGTCTAGGTGAAGGCGATGCAGAGGAGGCGGCCTGCGGTGAAGCGCGATTCCGATAGCGGTGGGGAGGGACGTCCATCGGTCGTGCCGACGATCAGTCAGGTCGCGAAGGCCTCCGGGGTTTCGCGTGCCACCGTATCGCGCGCCTTCTCGCGGCCGGAGATGCTGACCGAGGAGACCGTCCGGCGCGTCAAGGAAGTCGCGGGCAAGCTCGGTTATGTGCCGAACCAGGTCGCGCGTGCGCTTTCGACCGGACGCCACGGCAACGTCGCGCTCATCGTCTCGGATGTCGCGAACCCGTTCTTTCCACCGCTGATCAGGGCGGCGCAACTGCGCGCCGACCAGGCCGGGCTGTGCGTCTTCCTCGGCAATTCGGACGAGGATCCCGCGCGTGAGGAGTTGCTGGTCGGCCGCTTCATCGGCCAGGTGGAGGGACTTGTCCTTGCCTCGTCGCGCCTGGACGAAGAGCGTATCCGCCGTCATGCGACGCGCCGGCCGCTGGTGCTCATCAATCGCGATATCGAAGGCATTACGCGGGTCCTGATCGACACCGCGCCGGGTGTGGCGGCTGCGATCGCACATCTGGCCGAGCTGGGGCACCGGCACATCGCCTATGTCAGCGGCCCCACGACGTCGTGGTCGAACCAGCAACGGCGCAATGCCGTCCGGCGCGAGGCGGAGAAGCGCGGGCTCAAGGTGATCGCCGTGCCCGCGCGTCCACCCTCCTATGACACCGGCCGTGTGGCGGCGACGCAGATCGTCGCGAGCGGCGTCACCGCGGCGATCGCGTTCGATGACCTTGTCGCTCAAGGCTTGATGGCAGGGTTGGCTGCGCTCGATGTCGAGGTGCCCAAATCGTTCAGTGTCGTCGGCTGCGACGACGTCCTCGGCGAAACCACCTATCCGCCGCTCACCACCGTGTCGGCGCGCTGCGCCGATGCAGGCGATGTCGCAGTCGGTCTGCTGCTCAGCCAGATGAATGGCGGCGTGTCGGGCGAGATTCGCCACAAGCTGAATTCCCATCTCGTCATTCGCGCCTCGACCGGGCCGGCGCCAGCGAAGCGGCGAGGCCGCTGACGATTTCATCAAAGGCCTTCGAAAGCGGCAACGGATCGCAATTGACACGCAACCGGTTGCATGCGAGCTTTTTCGCAGGATTTGTCCCATTCTGTATTGCGAGAATGACCCTCATGATGAGACCCGTCGGCAGGTTCGGCTACATCACGCGTTCCGAGGACAACATTCGCCCGGCGAATTCGGGGCGTCGGTCATGGATGTCGGCCGCGCTGTCGCTGGCGCTCGCTGTCGCCGTGCCGGCGTTTGCGTCTCCTGCTTCGGCGGAGAAGCTGACCATCTGGAGCGGGTGGCCTGATCTGGCCCCGTTCTACAAGCGCGTCGGCGACCAGCTGAAGAGCAAATACCCGGATCTCGAAATCAGCGTTGAGGCCATTGCGCTCCGCGAGCACGAGAAGCGGTTGGCACTGTCGCTTCCATCAGGCGCGGCCGGGGACGTCATCGAGATGGAGGTCGAGGCGGCACGGTATCTCGAGGCCGGCCTCATCCCGGAGCCGCCGGCGTCGATCGTCGATTTCGTCAAAGCCAATTACGACATGACGCGCGTGAAGACCGCCATGTACGAGGGCAAGATCTTCGGTGTGCCGTTATTCCAGGGGCAGGGCGCGCTGTTCTACAACACCGAGATGTTCGCCAAGGCTGGCCTCGACGGTCCGCCCAAGACCATGGCCGACTACACCGCTTATGCGCAGAAGCTCGCGCAGCGCGATGCCTCCGGCGTGCCGACGGTGAGCGGATGGAGCTTGCGTCTCAGCGGCGGCGGCTCGGGCATCGCGGAGAAGTACTGGACCATTCTCTATAATCACGGCGGGACGCTGCTCGAGGAGAAGGGCGGAAAATGGCGCGCCGCCTATGCGAACGCTGCCGGCCGCGCCGCACTCAAGCAGTATCTCGACAACGTCGTGGTCTACCGTACCGTGACGCCCGAGATGAAGGYGGATGCGGAGGCCTTCGAGCTCGGCCAGACCGCGATGTTCATCCGGGAATCCTGGGTGATCGGCGACGTCGCCAAGAAGGCGCCCAATCTCAAATACGCCACGGCCCCACTGCCCAAGGGCACGCTGATGGTCCCGGTCGATCTCTACGTGCCGAACAAGGGACCCAAGAGCCAGATCGCCTGGGATTTCGTGCAAAAGGCCAACGAGCCGGAAAATCTGCTCTGGCTGCTCGAGAACACGGCCTGGGTCCCGAACCGCAAAGGCCTCGACTACTCCGCCGTGCTCAAGAAAATCCCGCAGCTCGACGCCTTCGTCAACACGCCGCCCGGCCACGTTTTCTTCACGGTCCCGGCGATCAGCCCTGCCAGCGAAATCCTCACCCGGCTCGCGGCGCGGCTGGAGAAGGCGTTCACCGACAAATCGCTGGCCGGCAACGACGCCGCGATCGATGCTTTCCTGAAGGCCGCGGCTGAGGAGAGCGACAAGATCCTGGCCCGGGAAGACCTGCTGGCCAAACCCTAAACTCCATCGACAGGGACCCACTCAATCCAGGCGCCGGCGGCTGACCGGCGCTTGCCGGAGGATGCATGCGCACCACGCCGAAATGGCTGTTTCCAGTTCTGGCGTTGCTTCCGGTCCTCGGCCTCTATGGCTGTATCCGCGTCTATCCGATCATCGAGACGCTGCGGCTCAGCCTCTTCCAGTGGAATATCATCTCGCGGCGCAAGCCGTTCGTCGGTTTCGCCAACTTCGTCGAGCTGGCGAGCGACCCGCTGTTTCTCGAAGCGATCTTCAACACCACCATCATCGCCTTTAGCGTCGTAGCGATCACCATCCCCGTCGCGCTTGCGCTCGCCGCCTTGATCAACACCCGGCAGGGGCTGCAGCGCAGCGGCGTCTATGAGGCCTCGGTCTTCCTGCCGCACGTCGTCTCGCTGGTTCCGGCGGCGATGGCCTGGAAATGGATTTTCGACGCCCGGCTCGGGCCGCTCAACGCCCTGATCGGCCTCGTCGGGATTCCGGCCCAGTCGTGGCTGTTCGACCCTGTCCTGTCGCTGGTGTGCCTGATCGTTCTCTGCTCCTGGCAGGCGATCGGCTATGCCGTCTTGATCTTCCTGGTCGGACTGAAGAACGTCCCGGAGGCGCTCTACGAGGCCGCGCGCCTCGACGGCGCCTCGTCGTTTCAGGCCTTCCGCCACATCGCCGTGCCGCTGCTAAAGCCTGTCATGCTGTACGTGTCGGTCATCACGCTGATCTCGTCCTACAACATCTATGCGCAGGCCTTCGTGCTGGCATCGGATGTCCAGGGTGCGCCGGGGCGTCTCGTCCGAGTCCTCGTCCTCGACATGCTTGAAAACAGCTTTCGTAACTACCGGGTCGGCTACGCTGCCGCCGAAGCCGTCGTACTGCTCGTCATCGTCCTCATTTTGACCAGCGCGCAGTTCAGGCTGTTCCGCGACAGGAGTCGCGCATGAGCGAGCAGGAACGCGAGCATCCGTCCGTCGTTGGTCAGAACGGTGCCGTCGGCCTCGTGATCGACGCCGTTCTTGGCGTCGTCAGCCTGATGATGCTCCTGCCGCTGGTCTTCCTGATCAGCAACGCGTTCAAGACGCCGCCGGAGCTGCTGGCGTGGCCGCCGACCGTCATCCCGCACCAGCCGACGCTGGAGAACATCGTCAGTGTCCTGCGCGAAACGCCGCTGTTTCGCTGGATCGGCAACTCGCTGATCTTCGCGACACTCTCGACCGCGAGCATCGTCTCCACATCGGCGATCGCAGGTTATGTGCTCGGCAAGTTCGATCTACCGGGGATCCCGGTCATCTTCGGCGTGATCATCGCGACGGCGGTCGTTCCCTTCGAAGTCTACATGATCCCGCTCTATCTCAACGTCCAGTCCGCCGGACTGCTGAACACCTGGCCCGGGCTCCTGGTCGGCTATCTCATCATGAGTTTCGGCATCTTCCTGGTGCGGCAATATGTGATGACGTCGATCCCTGACGAACTGCTGGAGGCTGCCCGGGTGGATGGCGCAGGGGAGCTCTGGATCTTCCTGCGGATCGTGCTGCCGCTGATGCGCGGCCCGTTGGGCGCTCTTGCCGTGCTGGCGTTCTTTCAGGCCTGGACTGCCTTCGCGTGGCCGCTCGTCGTCATGACCAACAAGGAAACCTATACGCTCGAGGTTGGGCTCGCCTTGTTTCAGACCGGCTTCACCGTGGACATCGGTCGCCTCAGCGCGGCCGCGGCGCTGGCGCTGGTTCCGAGCGCACTGTTCTTCTCGCTGATGCGTCGAAATTTCGTACGTGGCGTGGCCTCCAGCGGCTTGAAGGAGTGACGCCATGGCAGCATCGGAATAGGCGTAGATTTTCCTAGCAAATCATCCGTCTCTTAATCGGCGGCTCTGTCGGAGCATCTCTAACCGATGAGTGGGCGACGACTACATTCGCCATCATCCAAGTCGGTCTAGCGCCATCAAGCTGATTTGCGATGTGCGAACTTGAACGAAAAGTGCACGTATCTGGTACGGTAGTCGCGCTGAGGGAAACGAAGATCAAGTAAGATACTGACGTGATTGGTGGGCCCGGCAAGACTCGAATCTGCAACTAGATCGCCATGAGCGGCGGGACAATGGCCGCCTCCGTTGATTTTCCCGCGCATTTCGTTCTGTTGGTGATAGTGTGATAACGCCAGTCATTCCCGGCGACCGACGGCAAGCGAATTCCATTCGCATCCTACCCGCTAGTCGCTGCGGTCTGCCAAGTCAGCGTCTTGGTTCGCGTTGATAGGTCGTGAGTAAAAAGTTCATAGGAAAGCAAGCCAGGCGGGAATGGATCGTGAGTTTCTTCGAGCGTCTAAAGACAGAAGCATCTGCTGAGTGGCGGGCCTACACCGAGCATCCCTTCACGAACGGATTGGCAGATGGCTCGCTCCCTGAGGCCGCATTTCGTCACTACCTTGCTCAGGACTATCTGTTCCTCATCGAGTTTGCGCGCGCCTATGCACTCTCGGTCTACAAATCGCCCAAGCTTGCCGACATGCGTGAAGCTGCGGCCGGCCTGTCGGCCATCCTTGATGTCGAAATGAGCCTTCATGTGAAGCTGTGTGCCGGTTGGGGTCTATCCCCGAGTGACCTTGAACAAACTCCTCCGGCGGTCGAGATGCTGGCCTACACACGCTACGTGCTCGATGCCGGAATGCGCGGCGATCTGCTGGCACTCAAGGTGGCACTTGCCCCCTGCGTGATCGGGTACGCGGAGATCGCAACGCGGCTCGCCTCGCAACCCGATGCGGACGCTAGGACGAACTCCTATCGGGTTTGGATCGACGAGTACGCTGGCGTGCCATACCAGGAGGTCGCGGCGAATGCGCGTGCGCATTTGGAGCATCTCGCCGATCTCTACGCCACGCCGGCTCGCGAGGCAGAACTGATCGCCATCTTCAAGGAAGCCACTCGGCTCGAGGCGGACTTCTGGGAAATGGGCTGGCGTGTGGGCCAGCGTGTTGAATAGCTCTTCGGCAATCGGTTGATTGCGGGGACTCGTTTGACGGCTGCCGCGCACGAGTTGCGGAGGCGCGGTGTTCTAGAGGAACGCAGTGCGCGGGATTGCTGGAGTAACGAAGCACACGGCCTGGAACAGGCGCGAAAGTCCTCGCGAACGATAGGCGAGATGCAGGATCGCTAAGTCATTAGTATTGTTCAGTCGCGTCCAGTGTTGGAGATGGAGATCCTAGCACGCCATCGCTCTTCAAACGTGTCAGGGCCCTCTTTCAGTGCCAACGCTTGTGCATCGAAAGGATTGCCGGGCTTGTTAGCAATGAGGATACCTGTAGCTTCTCCGCGAGAACCGGGTTGGGGACGCTGCTCTGTAGGCCATTCCAGCAATGCTTTCGACAGCATGGGTTTGCCCGCGTACCAGCATTTTCGTCCGTCGATTAAGCGGTAGGACCACCATTGCCCTTGCGGATTTGGCGGCATTGCGGCGCTGCATTGTTGCTTGGCATGCAGGCTGGTCATTTCGAGCGATGAGAGCGCAACAATGCCAACGGTTAAAGAAAACGCTTGAAGCGGTTTGCTCATGGGCGCGCTCAATTGCCGTGTTGCTGCAATCGACTTACAGCAACGATCAAAGCAGGCCGCTCGAGAACTTCCACCAACTCTTCAAGGATACGCGCATGATCCTTGGGATGGGGCCGAAGGAATTCTTCCAATATGAGTTGCGCGTCGCTAATCGCTTCCAGGGCTAATTGCTGATCAGTCATAACTACTTACTCATCAATTAGTTGCGCTGAGAAAGTCAGCGAAGGGTGAGATCAAGTCAGCTTCGAGGAATATCCCCGCTCTTCTATTCACTTTTTATTTCAACTCTCGCGGTGTCGCCTCGGTCAATGTGCGAAATAATCCCACTAAGGCGTGTCGCGAGCGTTAGGGATCCCGGCGACTAAATAATCCGCTGCTCGATCCTCCCTTCGTCATCCCGCGCATCACCACCTGTTTCCTATCTCGCGGCGGCCGGAAAAAATCTGTTTTGCCATGCACCGCCGCGATGCATTGATCTTATTGAACTGTTCCCGATCAGCCTTTCTCACGAAGGGAGAGAGTGCCCCCCGCAGGAGCTAGGCCAGGGAAACCGTAAACTCGAAATGCCGTCTGGGGGAACGTAGGTAGGCGGCTTCGCCGAGTAAGGCATTTGGGCGGCCGGCTATTTCCACCGCGGTTCGTTCTGCAGCTCTTGGGATATCCTCTTTCGTTCGGCATCCAAGGCAGTCGATCGGGGTCGAGAATGGAAGGATCGCCATGTCCGTTTGCGATCGCATCCACCAGGCGCAAAGGCCATTTTCGAGCTCAGGGCTGAGATGGTCTCGCAAGGGAGAACTCGGATGCGCCGTCGGCGCGATATTGTCCTCGAACGGCCGGGGCAGCCAAGTTTGCGGCTATGGAAAGACGGAGAGCTACGTCAGGGTCAAGCTGATGACCACCGTGCCAATGGCAACAGCTCTAACGTCCTAGTACTCGCCGGACGCAAAGCATTCTGATTTCGTTAGTTTGGTGTAGTTGCTCAGCACTCGGGGGATCAATGGAGCCGAGAGTCTCGATACTAAACTTCGCTTCCAACTCTGACGCCATGCAGATGCAAATCTGCAAGCAAGCGTCCGTCGAAAAACCGCCTTGCTGCGCGCAACCGTTTCGGCACGCTGAGAGAAACTGCGGTCGCCATTCTGCAGCCGTGGCGATTGTTATAAAATTGACAGCAGCTATCGTCAGAGCAGGGAGAAATGCGGGCATTGCTTCGCTTCCCTTTTTTAGTTTTCTGAGGGGCCGCTCTAATTCGACTCCATCTTTTTCGGCTCTAGCAATATGTAGCTATTTGCGTAGTTGTCCCCTGAAGCGGAACCACAAATGACCGATCAGTGATAGGACTATGGCGGTCAGAATTATCGGGAGCCAGATCGACGTGGTTATGATGAACAAGGATATGATCACCACACGTCCAAAGACCGATTCGCTGACCGGATTCTTAAGACGAGCGAAATAGGCGTAGATAATAAAGATGGTGGCCGGCACCATCCACGCGGCGACAAGCACCAGTAACAGGTCAACAAGTTGGCTGGCATAATGGTGCATGAGCGCACCTCCTGACAGCGTCGGCGCGAATTGCTGTCACCGCTGCGAGAGATGCGGTGATTGTCGACGATAATTGGTCTTTGTTCGCGTTGGTGGGCATCTGCACGCTCGGCATCGCTGTCACGGCCGGTGCCCAAACTCTTGCGAGCCCGCAGCCTTCGATTCGCCTGAGCTAGGGCCTCTCAACGCGCGCTCGTTGAGATGGCTCGGGCAAGGGCTCGTCCAATGCAATCATAACCATCGGCGGTGTTGTGCAATCCGTCCCACGTTACAAGCTCGCTTTGCGCAACTCCGGCATTGATCGAGTTACGCATCAGCGCAAAACGAGAGAATAGGCCGACCCGTTCCTGCTTCGCGGCATCGGCGATGATGCCCTCCATCGTTGAGTAGCTAGCGGAAGCGAGCACCTGTGGCGCATATTGCAGATCCATCAGCACGACATCGGCAGACCCCGCCTTAAGTGCCCTTACCCCTTCAACAACGCTTCTTTTGAGCCCTTGGTCCGGCCGGCCACCCCAGGCGACGTCATTAGTACCTAATTGCCAGATAACGAGATCAGGCGTGTGCGCGAAAACGTCACGCTCGAACCGCGCGATGTTGTTCGGAATCGTATCGCCGACTCGACCGCTGTTGATGACCTCGATCGTTGCATTGGATCTAAGCCTCGAGAGTTCTCGGCGCATCACCTGCGGATATGTGGCCGCGGACCGAAGTACCCAGAGCCCCACCGTCGACGATGATCCGATCGCGACAATCTTTAGCGGCTCACCAGATCTCAAACGCGCCGCCGTGCGGGGCAATTGTGCGCCCAGCGAAACATCCAAATTTGCAGCAAGGCATCTCTCGCCAGATGATGCCCCGTCCTGCGCTTGAGAGGGCGCTGTGCTGGACAAACCGACAATCACGGCAGCACCGATCGACGCTATTGTTCGAGCGGTTCGGCTTACGCATGGTAGAACAAATCGACCCATGTTCCCCAATAACTGGTCGATTCTCTCTTGACAACCCTTGGCTTCAAACGTCTGTTTTTGATTGCAGGTCGATTGACGCGTGGGGAGCGAGCAGCACGTATGAGTCCGGGAATAAGGCAATGTCCGGCAAGCCTGTAGCGAAACGGTTGGTATTCCATATCGGCGGCTATGATCCAATCACGTCGCATGCCAGCGCGCAACGACGCTTTGTGCGCGAAATTGCGAGGTTCCAACGTACTTGGTCAGTGAAAGCGACCGTCGACGGTTCGCATGATTCCGCCGACCAGATACAATGGAACGTGACGACAATCGGCCCCGATTGGCTCGTCGAAACCGATTACCGTCTGGTCCGATGGCACGATGTAATTGAAGTTTTCGGGGGGCGAAGCATCGGCTCACGCATTTCCGTCGGCATTCTTGCGTTTCTGGATTTCGTTTTGACCGGCACTCTTTGGCGTTACTTGCAGACCAATTGGCGCTACGCACTTTTCTTTCTCTATCCATTCGTTACGTTCGGATTGCTCATCGCTGCCGCCTTTTTGATTGGCGTGGCTGCATTCAAGATCACTGGATCAATTCCCATTGCTACCGGTGGCGGCCTCTTCGGGCTCGCAGCCGTGTTGGCGGGTCCGTGGCGCTGGCTGCACCTGGGCGACTTGTTCGACGATTGGATTTTCTCTTGCGAGTACATTCGATTCGGTAATTCGGAGATAGAGCAGAGGCTGGACAGGTTGGCCGCCGAGCTCGTGGTTGCGGCGAGCAACTCTGCCGCAGACGAAATTGTGGTCGTAGGGCACAGCCTTGGCGCCGTACTAGCGGTTGATCTACTTGATCGCGCCTTGAAGCGGGACCCTGCGCTCGGTCGGAAAAAGATTCCCGTCACATTCTTGAGCGTTGGATCATCCATACTCAAGATCGGCCTGCACCCAAAGGCAGTGCGCTTTCGCAGGGCGGTGGAACGCGTCGCCGATTCCCGCGCGATCTTCTGGGGCGACTATCAGGCCCTCACGGACGCGTTGAATTTTTACAAATGCCGGCCGATGGCCGAAATGGGCTTGTCGACAGAAAACGAGGCGACCGTCAGGGTCGTGAAGATTAGTCGAATGCTTGACGACGACATGTATCAACGCATCCGCTTCAATTTCTTCCGCGTGCACTGCCAGTTCGTCAGTGGAAATGACAGGCGAACATCGTACGACTACTTCATGCTCACATGCGGACCTATTTCAGCCAAATCCCAGACGCTCGCCCCGGATGGCGCTGTGTCGATGATCGCTGACGACGGAGGCCTTGTTGCGGGCGCGCCGGTGTCGGAAAGCGAACTGCTGGGAAATCCGGGCGCGGCAGCCTGATTCAAATGACGCCCACCATTTCAAAAGTCATCTTCGTTGCGTTGGTGATCGGCTGGTACCTCACACGCTATAAGTACGCGCGGCGTTCCCGCCGTGCGAGGGTTGTGCGGAGCGCTCGCGGCCCCCTGGAAACTGCGCTCCTGCTCATATCTCTTTCGGGACTCGGACTTGTGCCGCTCGCCTACGTTGCGACAGGAATGCCTCGTTTCGCAGATCACAGTTTTTATCCCTGGTTGGCTTGGCTGGGGTCTTTCTTTGCGATTGCGGCTTTGGGCGTGTTTCACCTGACACACCGTGCACTCGGCCGGAATTGGTCGATAAGTCTCGACGTGCGGGAGAACCATGAGCTTGTGACGGAAGGGATTTACCGGAGAGTTCGACACCCGATGTATTCGGCATTTTGGCTGTGGGCCATCGCCCAGGCATTGCTGCTGCCGAATTGGATCGCCGGTTTCGCGGGCCTTGCCGGCTTCGGGATCTTGTTCTTTGGCCGCGTCGCAAGGGAAGAGCGAATGATGTTGCAGACGTTTGGCGACAGCTATCGCGATTATATGGCGCGGACCGGTCGGGTCTTCCCGTGGATACTCTGAGGTAGGTCCCGGCACGTCTCGACCTGTGGTACCCACGAGACTGATTTGGAACCAGATGCCTCAATTTGCGTGCCATTTCCGCAACATGCGGCAGAAAAAGCGGTCGGAACCGCGGACTCCCCGGTCTATTCGTTGGTGCCGTGGCGAGTGTCGGGTTATTTCTATGCGTGTCAGGTGAATCCAATCGTTCCGAACAATGGTGAGAACCGATGTTGAAATTCGTTGTCCTTGGAATCGCTTCTTTGGCTTTCGTGGGAACCGCAGCTGCTGCGGACCTGCCACGGCCTCAGCCGGTTGCCGTCGCGGCGCCGGTTGGCAAAGCTCCGATCGGCAAATATCCCGTGGGTAAGAGCCCCGTGGGCAAATACCCGGTCGCTGCCCCGGCTCCGTTGGTGACCAAGGGTTGATCTGACTATTCATTCGTACGCCAGCGGCGTTCGTTTGGGGTAGCAGATTACCTGTGGCATCGGATCTTGGATCCAAGAGGATTCGAAGATGGCGGGAGTGATTCGGAAATATCCGGGTCTGGGGCTTCTTGCAAAGGCCGCCATGCTGGCGGCCTTTGTAGGCTTGGGGGCCGGGATCAGTAGCGCGCAACCACTCGTGGCGCGTACCGACCAGCAGCAACGGGACGCTCTCCCCAGTTCGGCGATGAAGCATGCAGCGACCATGGCTGCTGCTACGCCGGCGATATCCGATGTAAAGCCAGCTCGAAGAGCTGCCGCCACGGGTCCCTACTACGTTGATTTTCGTGCCCGCACGGCGGCAACGTACGGTCATGCATTCGTCTGGTACGGAAAGACGGGCGAAAAGCAGGTCGAGGTCGCTGGTCTGGCTCCGGCCGGCGACGAGGTGCCCTATATCCTGGGACACATTATGTTTGTCCCTTCTGAGACGGGTGCGACCTACGGTGATCTTGACGAGCAATATCTGACGGCCAGCTATCGTGTCTATTTGTCTGAGGCAGACGCCAAGAAGGTCTTTGCTTATATCAAGCGCCAGCAGGAGTCTTCGCCGCTCTGGAATGCAGCAACGACAAACTGTACTGCCTTTATCGGCCGCATAGCGACGTTCATGGGCCTCAACGCTCCGTTTCATCTGCTAAAGCCTGAGGAATACGTCAACAAACTCAGAGAGCTGAACGGGGGACGAAAAACGGTGCAGCTTGAACCAGGTCGAGGCTAAAATCCTCGGATTGAGTTCATCCACTCTTCTTTGCGTCTGGATGGGTGTGAGGTCTTCAAGAAATTCAAGCGAGCTTGTTCTTTGAGGATGCGGTTCGATACGACCAACCTTCGTGCGCTGCCTCGCCTGGTTGATGAATAGGCCGCGAGATCATGGAACGTCCGTGGCGCTGCGCTGCAAGGCAGCTCCACCTCCGCTTGGTCGTGGCTAAGCTCTTGTTGGAAACCGTTCTGAGGGTGAAGTCCTCCTTGGCGTAGTTGAGGAAGGTTCGCAGAACTTGTCGTCGCAGACGAAGATCACCGCTTAGGCAATGGTTCTGCGTCGAGGCCGAGCATCGACATCAATCGACCAGTGCACGTCGCGTGCACGGCAGGATAATAGATGCTCTCCTCGCCGGATCGAGATCTGTACCATCAGCACGCTTGTCGCCGCCGATGTTGATTCGCGATCATGATCGCGGTGTAGCCGACCTTTGCGGCGGTCACGGCGCGTAAAGCTGCGTGTTGTCAAGTCGACAAGGGCTCTTTTAGCTTTGTGGAAATGGAAGAGGTGAGTTCACTTCGCTCCTATTCGAGCGCGGTGGATCAGACGCTTTTTTTGAGCTAAGCCGTCTGAGCCGCCTGGAACGGCGCGGGCGGCCGCTCTATTGCGGCATACTCAATGCCTGCAAGCTATCGCGCCGGTATTCGGGGGACGTGGATGCGGGTCCATATGATTGTTGCCGGCCTTATCCTAGCGATCATCGGGAAGGCCAGTGCCACGGTTGTCGATAAGGGAACCGACGCGCAAAAGTCTTGCGAGCTGCTTGTCAAGAACTCGCTTCGCAATCAGGACGAAGCTCGGTCCGCAGGCGCATGTGAGGGAATGATCGAGACCGCGATGCTCTTTTCACCAAATCTGCCCGCTGACGTGCGTGCATGCCCCCCCGCGCAAGGCAGCCCTTTGCAAAGTGCGAAGGTTTTTCTGCAGTATCTTGATAACAATCCGGATCGAGTGAATGAACCGGGGATCACCGTCGCGATCGAAGCATTCAGGGATGCTTGGCCCTGCCGTGGGGACGGTGCCGGAACTGGACCGAAAAAGCGTGCCCCAAAAAAATCCAATTAGAACGCGTATCTGCTGATACTAATACTAGCCTTACGGTCCGCGATGTTCGCGTCCGACCTGATTGATTCGCAATGCACTACTGCCGAGGTGCGCGAGCTGAACCGCAGTGCTCACCTCCATAACCAGCACTCAAACGCCTTATCGACGAGCGAAGCGACCCCTTGAGCCCCGATCAACAGCGGGGCATTGTGCCATCAACGCCCGGGCTGGAACAGCATGACAATCCCCTGCCGCGTCCTGATGATCTATCCGAAGTTCGTTCCGAATTCGTTTTGGAACTATGCGGAGGCCTGCGAACTCGTCGGCGCGAAGTATCCAACGGCGCCACTCGGCCTGATCACCGTCGCCGCTATGTTGCCGAAGCATTGGGACATCCGGCTCGTCAACCGCAATACCGAGGCGTTGACAGATGCGGACCTCGACTGGGCCGATCTTGTGATGATCGGCGGTATGCTCAACCAGCAGCCTGATGCCATCTATCTGATCGATCTCGCCCACCTGCGCGGCAAGCCGGTATGTGTTGGTGGGCCGGACGTCTCCTCCAGCCCGCATCTTTACGCGGACGCGGACTTCCAGGTGATCGGCGAGGCCGAGCAGGTCATCGAGCAGTTCATCGCCGCCTGGGAAAGCGGCGAACGCAAGGGCGTGTTCATCGCCGAGAAATTCACGATAGATGTCACGCTGAGCCCCATGCCTCGCTACGATCTGCTCAACTTCGATCACTATCTATACATCGGCTTGCAGTATTCGCGTGGCTGCCCGTTCACCTGCGAGTTCTGCGATATTATCGAGCTATATGGTCGCGTGCCGCGTACCAAGACCAACGATCAGATTCTCGCAGAGTTGCAGGCGCTCTACGATCACGGTTATCGCGGGCATGTCGATTTCGTCGACGACAATTTCATCGGCAACAAGAAGAACCTCCGCACCCTGATGCCGCGGCTCAAAGCCTGGCTGGAGGAGCACGACTATCCATTCGAGTTCTCAACCGAAGCCTCGATCAACATCGCGGACGACAGCGAGTTGTTGCAGGCAATGAAGGATGCGAACTTCTTCGCGATCTTCGTCGGCATCGAGAGCCCGGATCCCGAGACGCTCGTGCAGATGAAGAAGAAGCAGAACACCAGGCGCAACATCGCCGAGTGCATTCACAAGATTTACGGCTACGGCATGTTCGTCACCGCTGGCTTCATCGTCGGGTTCGATAGCGAAAAGGCCTCGATAGGACAGGCGATGGCCGACCTCATCGAGGAGGCGAGCATTCCAGTCTCCATCGTTGGACTGCTTTATGCGCTGCCTGGGACACAGCTTACACGGCGGTTGGCCGCGGAAGGCCGCTTGCACCAGGGCCATGACCTCATGAATGTCGAGCAGACGGGCGATCAGTGCACGCTCGGATGCAATTTCGATACTAAGCGTCCGCTTCGTGACATCCTTGCCGATTACAAGGCTGTGCTCGGGCACGTCTACAGTCCGGCAGCATATGCAGGACGGCTGTCGCGTCTCGCCGCCATGCTCGACCGGTCCGACCGACGCCGCGACCTGCCGGATGGCGACGTGCGCAAGAGGCTTGGCGGCATCGACAGCGTACACAAGATCATGCGGGCCCTGCCGAAGGTTCGCGAGCCGTTCTGGAAGACCTTCGTCGAAGTCGCGGAGACCAATCCGGGCGCGCTACGGTACATCGTGATGCTGATGGCGTTGTACATGCACCTCGGGCCGTTCTCGGAACGCGTGATCGGCGAGATTGACCGCCGCATTGCCGAGCTGGACCATGTACCTCCACTAAGAAGGGCTACCGCAGTCAGTCAAGTGCTACCTCCAGCGACGGTGTAGCCACAGCCACTGATCGGGATATTCGCGGATCCAGCCCTCGATGACCGATGTGACCGCCTGCATCGTTCCCTGAATGGCATTTGTCCGGCGGCATCGCGGACCGGCTTCACTTCTTCAGACAGTTCGCCACGAAAGCGCTGTCCGGGCAGACGGATGACGCGCACACCATGAATCGGGCACTCAATCTGCCGCAGCAGTCGCGCAAGCATCGGATTGGCCCTGGTCTTGCGGCCGAAGAAAGTAACCTCGACGCCGTTGGTCAGATACTGGTCGACCAGCATTCCAACGTGCTGGCCACTTTTAAGGGCCTCGGCAAGTCTTAGGGGCGCATCACGACCCGCGGGAATGAGCGTGCCCATTTTCACGGCGCGCATATCCTGGATGATGCGGTCGGCGGACGCGATGTTGGGTCGGCGATACAGGATCGCAGTATCCGACCCGTGCGCGACGGCTGCCAGGGCCGGAAGTTCCCAGTTAGCGAGATGACTCGCAAAGATCAGCGCCGGTTTGCCGTCGAGCCGCAGCTGCGTAAACAATTCATATGAGCGCCTGTCGATTTCGATGCAGCTAGCTTTGGGCCGTGCGGGATCATAGTTCCAGATGTGATCAAGATGCGCGAATTCGGCGCCGACTCGACCGAGATTGTCCCAGACGCCTGCGAGAATGGTCTCGATCTCTGCAGGCGATTTTTCCGGAAATGCGGCGGTTAGATTGGCTCGACCGATCTTTTGCTCCCGCATCATGGGCCCGATTGAGCGAGTGATCCGAGCGAATAAGTTGGCGGTCTTGGTTGGATCGAAATGGCGAGCGGCACGCAGTATTCCGATCGTCAACGCGCCCACCGCCGCTTGGCCCAGGGGCTTGGTCACGTCGCGAAGTTGGAGCCTGGTCCGCATTGCAACGACAACCTTGGCTTACAATTTCGGCTTCCACGGGCTTCAGCGCGCATCATCATGCCACCGATACGCGATGCGATCAAAGACACCGACGAGTTGCGCAGGGCGCGCCTCTCGAGTTCGCCTGCAACGGAGGATGAATCGTGCGGGTTCGATCGAGTGCTTCGCGCGTAACAATGAGCGTACCCAGGCGTGGGGTGCAGTCCAATCGCGACATCAGCTCCGAAGCCGATTGAGACGTGAGCAGCCGAAGCGATACTTCGGAGCTCGGGTCCTCGCTAGTTCTCAAGCCAGACACTCATGCCCGGCTCAAGGTCTGTCGAATCTCCCTTGGGATCGAGGCGTAAGCGCAGCGTATTGCGGTCATGATGGCCGATGACACGCTCTGCCTGCCAGGTGGCAAAGTAAGCGTTTCGGGGCCGTCGGGGCAGCTTTTGACCCAAGGCGACATTCAACGTCTGGAGTGATTTCCAGCTTCTGTCTGATCTTCGGATGCTAGCCGGGGAAGTCGCGGAACTCCTTGACGAGATTGAACGGGATTTTCCACCCGGCGCCTCCCCCGCGCATCAGCATCTTGATGTCTTCCGCCCTGTTTTCTTTTCCGGTTTTCGGATCGGTCTCCAGCGTGTGGCCTTGGCTGTCCCAAGGTTTGCTCGCGCTCTTCGAGTAGTAGCCGAGAAAATGGCCGGATTCATGGGCAGACGTGTTAGGCCCGCGTTGCGAGCTGATGAAGGCAAGGTCCAGCCCGCGAGCAAACGAGCCATTGGCGAGGCCGCCATTGGACCAAACCTTATCGACGCAGAAAATGGTTAGATGGGCGCCCTGAACTTTGTGTTTGACGAAGATGCCCTTCAGTTTTTCGACGTCGATCACATCGGGAAAGGTCGCCAGGCTCGCATCCTTCATGCCAGTCGCATTGGCGATCTCCTGTTTGATGGCAGCCTGCGAGTCGTCGATGACCAGCCAGTCGCTTGGCACCCGCTCGAAGCGGATGTTGGCCTGCGGCCTCCATATATTGTTCATCGTCAGCAATTCGTCTTGCTCGTTGCAGGGCTTCTTGGCGTGAAACGCCGGAGCGCCGCCACTCCCCGGAACCATGACATTGCGGAACGCCACCTTGATCTTGATTTCCGGTAGCACCACGACATAGAGCTTGGCTTCGATCTTCCGGCCGGCCGAACGGGCCACCACCTCCAGGCCGGGAAAACCAATCGGCTTAATCCGGCCATTGATCTCGAAAAACCGTGCATCGCCATTGAAGGTGGCGGGAAGTGACGCCGCCCTGAGCTGCGGATCGATATCGGGTTTGGAGAAGGTTTCTCTGGCCTGCATGACGCGTCTAAGGGTATCGGCGCCATCGATCTCCTTGATCCCGAGGGCATGGGCGTTAGGATCGACTTTGAGCTTTCTTCCGGGATCGATCAGCGCCACGATGTTGGAGCCGCCGAACGGCACCACCATGCCCGGCGGGCTGCGGCGCTCATCGATGCCGGAGCGGCGGAAAACCTCTTGAAAGGCGGCCATGTCTGGTTCTCCTGTCTTAGTTCGGTCCGTCAACGCGAAATCTTGCGCGCGGAAATGAGAGCCTCCTTCGGCGGCGGGAAAACAATCTGGCCGGTCCCCGCGGCGAGATGAAGAAAATTTCGGCGGCGAAGTTTCATGGCCAGTCCCTCCGCAACAATTTGGCACGGACGGCAATAGGCGTAGCCTACTCCGCTTTTCGGAGAGCGCGGAAGGCCAATCAATGTCCGCTAATGGCCCTGTTGAGGGCGCCCGCACCTCGCCTTTGAACTTCCCCGACCGCTCACGTCACTACTAGTCATAGCCGTGGTGGGAGCCGACGCTCCCTCCAGTGCTTAGCTTTGGGCAGGCCACGCCAGCAACGGGAGAAATTGCCATGGGACGCGCGCCGCAGCCACTGCCGCAATACACGCCGCCGGGTCCGGTGGAACAGATGCCGAATATGGCGACGCAACCGCAGTGCTCGCCGCTTGCCAAGGTTCACAGCGCCGCCGTCTTTCCCTACGTGGCCAATGAAGTCGCGACGTCCCGCACCGAGGTCGGCCATCTCGGTGTGGACGTCAGTCTGGTCCCGCCGGCCGGCATCTGCCAATATCTCATCATCTGGGATTTCGGCGTCGACTGGCGGCATCTCAAGAACATCGCCAAGCGCGATCCGCTGTTGGCAGCGCAGCTCATCCGATTCGAGACCGACAAGTCGTTGCAGTTCCAGATCGTCGGATACAGCGACAGCACCGGCGGCGAACGGAACAACAGCTTCCTGCGCACGGGCCGGGCCAAGAACGTCTTTCACCTGTTCGGCCCAAGCGCCCGCTCGCGCGTTTTCTCCGTCAAGCCCGCTTCACTCTACGAGTATCTGAAGGACAACACGACCGTGATGAACAGGGCCGCCAATCGCGCTGTGGTCGTCGAAATCTTCGGCGGCGGCGGCGTGACGATCTAGCCACCTTCCACAACGCGAACGGAGGGGCGGGCGGCTCCTATTAGTGCAGTACAGCGTTTCAGCGCTTGCGGGGCCTGGCCGGACCACTATTGCTCGACCACGCAAGGGAGGTAGGTCATGCCACTGACCGAAGGCGACGTCCTGGACACACTCAGTGACTCGGTAGCGCTTGGCATCGAGTTCTACGTCGACAAGATCCATATCAAGGGCGAATACTTGACGACAGTTCGCGATCACATTCGTGCCGGCAATATATTGGTGAAGGGCGGCACTCAGGATCTCGCCTTCTACGATCAGGTTACGGATGTTCTGTTGACGCAGAAGAAGCCGCCGCCCGCAAATGATAGCGATCGGGCGCTGCTCCTGCATGAGTGCGTCCACGCCATGATCGACGTCTATGATCCTGACGGCGCTGTTACGCGCCACATGGGCGAACTGGCGGCCTACCTCACTCAAACCACATATAGCGTTCGCAAGAATCCGTCGTCTAACCGCAACGGCACCGCCCCCTGGGACAAATTCTGGGGCGACCTCTACGCCACGGTGCGCGCCAATAAGCTCGACACCAGCGCGGGCAACGGCGTCCGGATCCCGTCGGCGACGCTCGAAAATCTGCGCCGGCAACTCGCAGCGCTGCCTTTTGTGAACTATGGAGATTTCACAAAAGAAGCGACGGGCGTATCGGATGGGCTGACCCGCAGGAACTTATTTCTGTCGAGCGATGAACCTGTGTCCATGCGATCATCGAGCGTTTCCCACGAAACTTATGTTGATCCGAGCGACGACTATTTGGTGCGCACCCTGATGGAGGCCTACGCGAGCACCGATGTTAAAGGGTATGGCAGCCGACTGCGCCGGCTACGTCGTGATTTTCTCTATTGCTCGCTGTCTCGCGCCCATGAGCTCGGGAAGAGGTTTTCGGTGCGGAAGCGTGGAGACCGGCTCTCCGAACTGTTTCACGATCGCCTGTCGCATGGCGGCCGCGCAATTCTTCTCCGTGTGCTTGCGCTGCGAAGCTGACCAGCACGCAAGTCGGAAAAATACTTTTGAGAGGAAGAATGCGCGACCGCACCGCGTCGAATGCTCGGCGTGTCGGTGCTTCAGTTAAGTAGACTCCCGACCACTCCCTTGCAGTGGGTTCTAGTCCAGGTGCCTTGCGCGCAGATCTTGAAGGTCCTTTTTCAATGCCGCAAGATCCAGCCCGCGAGGAAAAGTGAGGCGTCCAGAGCGGATCACGAGCCGGACGTACGGATAGCGCTCCTCGGCAAGCATCGGAGAACTGATTTTGTATTTGTGCCAATCTTCAACGATGTGTGCCTGTTGCTCGACGTTGTATGAGTCCCAGGAATCGCCCGGCGTGTACTCGTAGCCGGAACCGATTGTCTGCGCCCAGAAGGAGCGCGCCATCGTCCAGTTTGAATCGTTGAACGCCTGCCACACATGGGTCATTTCGTGCACGAAGAGGTCGCAAATGCGGCCGAAGTCGTCGCACAAGAGACCGAAGGTGGGGCTGGGCGATGCCAGGTTACTGAACGCGACACTGCCAAGATTGATGGCATACCGCATGCTCGGCACCATGGGATTGCTTCCCCTGAAGAAGGGTCCATCGTTCGTCCACGGTCTTCCGCCTGCTCCGAGGCCATTGGTAATCGCAATCGTCTCCCACGGTGGCAGCGTCGGGCCAAAAACGTTGCGCGCGAAATCCCGTTCGCTCACGTCCAGCACGCGCGCGAAGTCGGGTCGGCTTCCTTCACATTCCAGCGGGGTCGGAGCCGCTGGGGTGGGCGCAACCGGTGGAGTGGGCGCAATCGGCGGGGGAGGCGGCGTACCTGGCGGCAGATAGATGAATCCCCCTCGCCATCCACCTCTCCCGCCGGTCGTACCCGAGGAAAACGCAAAATTCTGGCGGTCGGGCGACATCGCGCGGCAGCCTACATACTCGGCCAGGTACCAGTTCACCTGCCGTGTGGCTTGTTGGAAATCGCGCTGCTTGACGAGCTTGATGCCCGGAAAATTGAACTCGATGAGGTCCCAGGGGTCGATGCCGATCCGCTTGGCGAGGGATATCCAGGTCTCGCCTGCCATCACCGCATGCCGGATTCCCGCGGGCGGTACATAGCTTTCGACGACAGGCCTCAAGGGCCTTTCCTGGTTCGGCAATGAAAGGCCTCCCCTGCTGATTCCTGCGGAACTACGCGTTCTCGCCGCCAATACTTATTCGTCGCCGCTACCTCGAGGCGGTTCGATGGTTCCATTCATTCGGTCCGCGAACTGGTCGTGGCAAATCGAAGAGCCTCATTCGTAGGTTGGAGGCGTAGACACGGAGCAATGTCGAACGAGCGATATCCGCTTTAGCGCCGGCCTTTTGACTTCGAGCCGAGCAGGTCATGCGTGCCGCTGATGGTCACGGTTCCGGAGCACTCGAAACCGCCGAAAAGTCCGCAGGAGCCCGTGACCGTAACGCGCAAGTCTTTGCGCTGGTACATGTCGACCGAAATGCCCACGCGCGAAAAGTCGTTCGCGCTGTTCGGCAGGATCAGATCGATGTGCTCTGCGGCCCATTGCGGTATATGCTTGTTGCTCTTCCAGAACAGCTCATTGCCGGCGTGATGCACGAAGTTCGGCCCGACCGTTAGGGCGCCGTCCACGCCTTCGAATACGAAGCCTGTTTCGTCGACGTGCACGTTCACCCGATCAGGTGCCACGGCGAAATGCAACGAGGTGATGTCCTGGGGCTGCGGGTCCTTGCCGAATTGCGAGCTGTAGGCATCGCTCCATTGTCCGCGGTCGCGCCCGAGCCCGAAGCCGTGGCGGCCCGGGAGATCTTGCGTTGAGAGCGGCCTGTCGGACAGCTTTGGGCGCCAGACCTCCCGAAACCCCTTGCCGATCGTTGCCGCCATCGACAGATCGAGGGCCCAATGCGACGCTTTCTCCGGGCTTTGCCCTTCGGCGAAGGCGTCGAATCCGTCCGTCGTCTTGGCAATGCGCAGCTTCTTGATCAGCTCTTCCCAGTCCTTGGGCAGGAAGGTGACGCCGTCGAGCGTGGTCGTCGCGGCAGCGACACCATACTTCTCGAGCTGGTGTCGGATGTAGGGCTTCTCGTCATAAAGGCGCACATCCGGGTTGGGGCCGGCAAAATAATTCTTCAAATCGATCTGCGGCCGCAGCATGGTCAGTCGTGCCGCGATCTTCCGGTAAGTGTCGGTCGTCGTCGGATCGGTCGTCGTCATGGGGCGCACTCCGAGGCAATCCTCGCCCCAAATTGGTCTCGCCCGGACGGGTTCGGGTTCAATGCCGGCTCGTTCGACCAAGCTGCCGCCCGGCCCAGGTTATTCGAATTCCTATCGCGCCGGTGCAATGACTGTTTGAACCTGCTGATCGGAAACGGCGACCACCAACCGTGGGGTAGTGCGAACAACGAGGACGATCAAATGTCACTGCGGAGCAGGGTATTGGACGTACTCAATGGCCCGGCGGTCGCACGCATGCGCTTCCGGTTTCCGATCCGCGGCAGCCATGTGACGATTGCGCCGCAAACGTTCCATCACGTCGCCCGCGCGATCCGGTTGGGGCAGGTCACCGTCAGACCTCCGACGGATCTCGCGGCAGGCGTTGCTGCACAATACAACGATGTCGCGAGAACCAGGGCGGACGGCACAGCGGTTGCGGCGAACACGCTGGAGGTCGTGTCGGCAGCGGGGCGGATGGACGAGGCCTATATCGTCCATGAGAGCCTGCATGCAGCCTACGATCTGTTGCGTACCGGCCTTGACGCCAATGCCGAAGAGGCGTCCGCGTATGTCTGCACGGCGCTCTATTGCCGCATGACTGGCCTCCCGCGACCACGCTGGGCCAACGGCCCGATTTACGCCAATGCCGCTGAGGTCGCCAAAACGTTGCTGTCGCAATACCAAAAGGGTGATCCTGGAATTCCCTGGGTTGGCGAGAGTGAATGGCGGACGCTGCGCGCCGGTGTAGGTTTTCATCCGGTCTATACCAGCGGACCCGCGGGTATTCTCACTGGATGGCTGCTTGGCCAACAGTACACCCACGATGGTTGAGTGCTGGGGGCCGCGTCCGCTTCAGGAATTGGCAGAGCTTCGGGYTCCTGTCCGCCACTCCCCCCACAGTGGCCGATGCACTTGAGCGCGTCACGCGACCAGCAGGCCCAGCTTGCCGACCATCGCAAGCGAGCGCTGAACGCTTTCTCGTGTTGACAGCAATAACGGCTCGGCAGGCTGCCCGGCACTATCCTTCTGGTCTATCCGGATGGTCGGGCCGAATTTTTCGGTCATTTCGGCCGTGATCTGGTCGATGGTCCGCGCACCGTCGAGCAATTGCAGGAAATCCCTGGTCCGGTCGTCCTCCAACTGCACCGTTTGGTGGAGGAGGTTGGTGACGAGCGGACCTGTCTGCGCTTGTCTTCGCGCGAGCAGGCTCGCCTGCGGCGGATGCTCGGTAGCTTCCTTCAACAAAAAGGGACGCGACAGCAGGAACGAAACCTCGCCGCTGCAAGCCAGGATGAACATCGCCTCCGTCAACACCTTTTGGTCATCATCCGCCCGCCGATCGCCCAGCAGCGCGCGGGCCCCATCGAGCAGCTCGTCGAATGATAATGCTCGCGGCCAGGCCCGGCCCAGACATAGATGCGCGGCCTTCAATAGCGGATTGGTTACCGTGACCCTGCTGCCGTCCTGGTTCTCGAATTCCATCGCGGAATCGTCGGTCACGCAGGCGTCGGGGTCGACCGGGTTGGTCGTGCTCAGCAAATGGAACCGGGTGACGAAATCGAGGTCGACCTGGCGGGATAGCGAAATGCTGTCGTGGCAGAGCAAGGTGCGCCGAAAGCCGTTGCCGTCGATGAAGTCCTGATATTGATCGCGCGCCATGAACTCGCTTTCCGGGAAGCGCTGCAGCGTCGCGCGAACGTCCTCGGAATAGCCGGCAAGATAGCGTCGTGAAAAATCAGCATCGCCCAGATATTGCAGGCCATGGCGGCTTGCGTCCTCGGCGACCTCATGCAGCAGGAACGCCTCGGCACCATCATCGAGATCGTCGTGAAACAGAAGCTCGTCGGGGGACTTGAGGACGCGGTTGTACTGGTCGCGCATAACTGCGCCGTGCACCGAGTTGGCCTTCGAGCCGTCGCTCAGGAACTTCAGGATCGCGCGGGCCTGTCCGACCTTCTCCTTCATGCCGGTGAGACGGCGGGTGTGATACCGCATCATGTCGCGGACCATGTCGCG
The DNA here is from genome assembly GCF_052114925.1 of Bradyrhizobium sp. 2TAF36. Taxonomy (NCBI): domain Bacteria; kingdom Pseudomonadati; phylum Pseudomonadota; class Alphaproteobacteria; order Hyphomicrobiales; family Nitrobacteraceae; genus Bradyrhizobium; species Bradyrhizobium sp. 2TAF36. The sequence continues at coordinate 34,801 of NZ_JBFRFR010000021.1, forward strand.
AAGATGCGAGAACGGGTGCGCATTGTAGCTGACGTAGCAGACCCCGCGGGGAGCCAGGTTCTGCTTGAAGATCATCATCATCTTCTCGCGCACCGCCGGCGGCACCCAGGAATACACGCCGTGTGCGATGATGTAGTCGAACTCCCCGAAGCCTGCGTCGACATTCATGATGTCGCAATGGAGAAGCTTGATGTTGCTCAGGCCCAATGTGGCGATGTTTCGCTGGCCGCGCTCGATCGTCACGCCGCTCAGGTCGACACCGACGAATTCGCTGATTGGATATTGAAAGGCCATCGGCAACAGGTTGCCGCCAACGCCGCAGCCAAGCTCCAGCACCCGGCAACGCTCGACCGGCGCTGACTGCATGCCGTAAACGGCAGCAATGGTAGCAAGATGGTTCGGATGAGTGAGCCCGTAGACGTGGCCGGGGTAGTAGACCTCGTCGTATGGCGTGGGACCGGCGTTCGGGTGGCGATGCTCGGTTTGAATGTTCATCGTCCTCAGTTCCACGAATATGCGAACTTGTCGTTCTCGATCGAGACCCGCGCTTGCTTGATTTCTTCCTTGGCAAGCGACTTGCTGAGGAACTCGCGCGACAGCTCCGGGAGCAGGGTGTTGGTGATGATGTTGTCAATCATTCGCCCGCCGGAATCCGGGTCGTTGCAACGTGACACAATGTGCTCCACGACCGCGTCATCGTAGTCGAAGGACGCGTTATGATTGTCGCGGAGGCGTCGTCCGATCCGGTCGAGCTGTAACCGAACGATCCCGGCGAGCATCTCGTCGGATAGCGGGAAGTACGGTATCGAGACGATGCGTCCGAGCAGCGCTGCGGGAAACACCTTCAGCAGTTCCGGCCTCAGCATCTTGGCGAGCTCTTCCGGCTCGTTGCGATACTTTGGATCGCGCGAGAGGCCCATGATCAGATCGGTGCCGACGTTGGTGGTAAGGATGATCAAGGTGTTCTTGAAGTCGATCCGCCGCCCGTTGCCGTCCTCCATGGTTCCCTTGTCAAACACCTGGAAGAAGATCTCGTGGACGTCGGGATGAGCTTTCTCCACCTCGTCGAGCAGGATGACACTGTAGGGCTTGCGCCGGACAGCCTCGGTGAGGCGTCCACCTTCGCCATAGCCGACATAGCCGGGAGGTGCACCCTTCAAGGTCGAGACGGTGTGCGCTTCCTGGAACTCCGACATGTTGATCGTGATCATGTTCTGCTCACCGCCGTAAAGGGTCTCGGCAAGCGCCAGGGCGGTTTCAGTCTTGCCCACGCCGGATGGACCAGCCAGCATGAACACGCCGATCGGCTTGGAAGGGTTGTCAAGCTTGGCGCGGCTGGTCTCGATTCGCTTGGCGATCATCGTCAGCCCATGAGACTGGCCGACGACGCGGCGGTTGAGGATCTCCGGTAGCTTCAGCACGGTTTCGATCTCGTCGCGCATCATCCGGCCGACCGGGATGCCGGTCCAGTCAGAGACAACGGACGCCACCGATTGCTGGTCTACATGGGCATAGACCATCCGCTTCTCCGGATGGATGCTCTCAAGTGTGTCGAACTTGCCGCGCAACTCCGCGCGCCTGGCAGCCGGATCTTCGCCTTCTTTGGGCTGGGACAGAATCTCCCGGATGCTCCGGATGTCCTTGACGAGTTCCTGCTCTGCGGCCCAATCGGCTTCGAGGTTCGTCAGCTTGTCCTTCAGTGCCGCAATGTCGTTGTCGATCGCCGTGATGCGGTCGCTGTCCTTAAGCCCAAGATCGCTGTCGCTGACGAGTGCCGATTTCTCGGCTTCACGAGCGGTAATCGCAACGCGTGCATCCTCGATCAGGGCTGGCGTCGCGCTCTGGCTGATGGCCACGCGCGCCGAGGCGGTATCAAGCAGGCTGACCGCCTTGTCCGGCAACTGCCGTGAAGGAATGTAGCGGTGGGACAGGTTGACCGCTGCGACGATCGCAGCATCGGAGATGCGAACGCCGTGGTGCTTTTCCATCGGACCGAGAAGTCCGCGCAGCATGATGCAGCAGGTCTCCACTTCCGGTTCATCGATCTGGATCGGCTGGAAGCGTCGTGTGAGCGCGGGGTCTTTCTCGATATACTGGCGATATTCTGCCCATGTGGTGGCGGCGATCGTGCGCAGCGTGCCACGGGCGAGAGGAGGTTTCAGGAGATTGGCCGCATCACCGGTGCCGGCCGCGCCGCCGGCGCCGATCAATGTATGGGCTTCATCGATGAACAGTATGATCGGGGTGGGTGAGCTCTGGACCTCGTCGATCACCGAGCGCAAGCGCTGCTCAAACTCACCCTTCATGGAAGCACCGGCCTGCATCAGGCCGATGTCGAGCGCACAAAGCCTTACACCGCGGAGCGGTGGCGGCACGTCGCCGGCGGCGATTCGCTGGGCGAATCCCTCGACAACTGCGGTCTTGCCGACGCCAGCCTCGCCGGTAAGAATTGGATTGTTCTGCCGCCGTCGCATCAGCACGTCGATCAGTTGGCGGATTTCTTCGTCCCGGCCAAGGATCGGATCCATCTCACCTGATTTGGCCTTGGCGGTGAGATCCTGGGAGAACCGGTCGAGCGGCGTCGTCCCCTTGGGACCCGCTTGGGCCGCGCCTTCCGTGCCTGCGCCGACCAGGCCCGAACCGTCCATCGGCCGCATGGTTTCCTCGTCGGAGCCGGCCCAGACATTGCGGCGCTCCGCGGCGAGTGCGTCGACGTTGACCTTGGCGAATTCCTGCGAGAGGTTGTTCAGCGTGCGACGAATATCATTCGATTTCAGGCCCGCCACGAGCAGATGACCGGTGCGGATCTGGGTCTCGCCAAAGAAGAGCGTGGCATAATGCCAGCCCCGATCGAGCAGATCGATGACCGGATTGGCGACGCCCGGCATGTCGGTTTCGTTCTTACGAAAGCCATTGATCACGCCGGCAAGGTCCGACAACAAGCGTGCCCGGTCGAGCTTGTAATGATCGACCGAGAGGCTGAGATCGTTGCGTTCCTGCTGCAGGATATGAAACAGCCAGTGCGCTAGCTCGACGTTGCGATTGCCGGCGCTCTTTGCGTGGCGCAGGGCCTGTATGAAGGCATCATAGCCGGCCCGGTTCAGCTTGCCCGTTACAGCCTCAATGCTGATGTCGGTCACGGCGGATCCTCCTGCTTAATCCATCCGCGGATGCCTGGCATCAAGCGGAAATTTCATCGAATCCCATAGCTTTAGGCAATCGGCGCTACGGATAGGTTCAAATCGCCGGGGCATCGGCTGCGGCGGCCCGACGGGCGCTCAAGCGCTCGCTGAGCTGAAAGCGGGCATCGCGGCGATATTCTTCCGTGGAAGTCCAGTTCGGCGAGACCCAGGTGGTCCATCCAAGTCGTCCGCTCTGTCCGAGCCTGACCGGGACGACCTCTCCCGCTGGAATGGCGAGCTCCACCTCCCATTCCAATTCGTCGCCGATATAGAAGAACACGGCGTCCGCCAGAGGCTCCGACAAGTTGCGCGCTTCGGTCGGCAAGAACTGTTCGTACTGGGTAAAATTCTTGACAAAGACCCGCACCCTGATCTTGTCCTCGACGCTGAACACGCGTGAGCCCAGAAGAGCGTCCCGGCCGAGCCTGGCATGGGTTCCGCCGAGCCGGCTGCAATGACTTGGGTCGAATGACAGCCAGGTGCCGACAAATTCGTCGATCTCGACCTTGACGTCGAACAGCCCCTGCAGGAACCGCGTCAACCGTGACGCACACTTCGCTCTGGGGGAGATCAGTCCGGCAAAGCTGAGCTTCGCCATGTCCGGTACGGTGTCTCGATCAGCGAAAACGTCGGAGCCGAGGCCGGCGAAGGAGCCGACATAGGCGATGAAGCGATCATCCGCCGGACGGTCGTGCTGAGCGATCGGCCGCGCATCGGCCCAGGCGCGAAAGAAGAGTTGCAGAAAGCGTCCGTTGAGCAGATCGAGAAAGCGCGGGAAGGCGTCATCCCGCATCAGCCACCAACTGAGGCTCTCGTCGGTGGTGGCAAGCGGCAGCGCGCCCTGCGGCCCCAGGAGACCGAGAAATTTGACGAGTATCCTGAGCCGGCCACCCACGTCGTCGACGGCCGCAAGGTTGGAGGCGGGGAACTCCAGATAAGGCACTTGGCCGAGGTCGATATACTCCTCGCGGCGTGCAGCGCTGTCACCGATCCGCGGTCGATCCGAGTTGGCGCGCTCGAGCTGGCGCAGCGTATTGAAGAAATCGAACCGCCAGGGCTCCGCCTTCATCTGGTCGATCAGCGTCATAGAGGTCTCCGCGTGCCCATGCGCGGCGGCCAACGCATGATCTCGCCGCGCTCCGACGTCGAGACGACCGTCTGTGTGAAGGTATTGAAGCCCGAATAGTCGGCGAAGAAGCGCTCCAGCACGGCTCCGAGCAAGAACACGCCGCTGCCCTCGAATGCCTTCTCGTCGAGCGTGATGGTAATCTCCAGGCCGCGCGCTGCGCCGCTGCCGGTGCGCTCGCGCACCCGCCGTACGACCGGCCGGCTTTCTATGCTGCGCACGCCGCGGATCTTGCGTTCCGTGGCGTCGTCGAACTGATCGGCGAACAAGGACAGCATTTCGCGCAGGGCTCCGGCGTTCTTGCCGCCACCGCGCTCGACGAGGCCAAGATAGTTCAGGCTCAGCATGTTGATCAGCCGCCAGCTGACGATTCCGCTGTTCGCGATCTCGCTGCGGCTGCGCAATTGGGCCACGATCGGTTCGCGTGGTCGGGTGGGACCGGCGACGCACATCAGATCAAGGGAAGTATCGTCCAGCAGGCGGAAGTCGGCGCCGCCCTGGCCGACCGGCAAGTGTTCGGTGAGATGCCGGTTGGAGCACAGCGCCCGGACGCTGAGTTCGGCGACCGCACCTTCGCCGCTAAGTTCACCGGGCTCCAGCAGAGACAGGAACATGTCCGTCCCGGTGTAGTCCGATGATGCGCCGTACGTCTTTTCTCCCACTGTGCGGCGCCGGGGCAACCGTCGAACGGTGAAATAAAGCCCCTCGACCGATCCGCTGGTCCGGTCGACGGCGGCCGAATACAGCGGGCGCACCGGCCGCTTGTCCTTGTCGGCCGGAAAGTGCGCGTAGACTTCGAGTACCTGGTGCGGTTCGTATTCCAGATAGCGGCTGCGATCGGGCACCACATGGTACTCGTGCGTATTCGACTTGACGGGGATGCGATCGCTCGTCTTCTCGAACAGGTTGATTGCCGGCGCGCTATAGAGCCTGAAGGTATCGGGCCGCACCGCGGCGGCAAGCCGTGAATTGTGTTCATCGAAAGCGAAGACGATATCGATCGATTTGCTGCGCAGCCGTGGCATCACGCTGCGAAGTCCCGTCAGGTTGAAGCCGAGGAACTTGCGTGGAAACATGAAATATTCCCGCAGCAGCTCCGAGCCGCGAAAGACCCGGTTGTCGTTGGGAAACAGCGACTCGTCCTCGTCGAAACCAATCTGCTGCACGCAGTCATGGGGCGCACGAGTCACCACCGGATCGCCGAAATCATCGAGATGCCGGAAGTAGACGCCCTTGCAGTTCGAGATCAATTGCTCGTAAAGCGCAATGGCGTCGGATTCCGCGCCTGAAAGGTAGATCGGAAGTTCGCTCGTGCGGCAGCCTGCAAACCAGGTTTCCGGCTTGGCCCTGGCCTCCGCGTCCGGCAGCTCCTCATCGAGCCGGGCCGCGGTACGGTGGGTCAACGACAGCCTGAGCCCGGCGATGACGTCGCCGCCGACGGGAATCCCGAGCGCCTGCAGCGCGCCTGCCGTCGAGAAGTATTCGGCGCCGGTGACGTCAAATGGCCAAAGAGCGATATCGCGGCAAAGTCGAAATCGGCAGGAGAGACTTCGTTCTCTCTCGCGATAGGTGGCGTCGAAATAGGCGCCGCGCGCGATCTTCTTGCCATCGCGTAGCGCTGGGTCGGCATAGGGGGGGCGTGCCGTGACCAGCATGGCCGACGGAGTCGGGGCAAGGTAATTCGGAACCAGTTGCTCGAGCAGGTTTGCAGTGAATTCCGGGAATTCGTGCTTGAGCTTGAGCTGAACGCGAGCGGCGAGAAATGCGGCACCTTCCAGCAATCCCGTGATCATGGGATCAGAGCGATCCCGGATCAGCCCACCGAGGCGTTCTGCGATGCCGGGATACTCTTCGGCGAAATCCCCGGCCTGCTCGTAGAGCAGTGACAGTTCACGATTGTAAAAATCCAGGAATTCGCGGTTCATGCTAAAGTCGGTTGATCTGGATATCGCCGCTGTCGAGGTCGACGTCGGCGACGAACTCCACGGGGACGTTGAGCGGCTCGGCCTTCAGGTCGGCGTGAACGATGAAGCGCAGCTTGAGTTGCTCGGGGCCGACCGAGCCGTCGCGTCGGACCCGGATGGTGTTGCGATCGAGCCTCGGTTCATAAGTCGTGAGCGTCTCGCGCAACGCGTCGGTGAGCTCGTCGTCGGCGACCTCGTCGATCGAACGGTGGGCAATATCAGGGAAGCCAAAGTTCAGGATTGAGGTTCGGACGCAATCGTGGCCGTTCAGATCCAGGGTCGATTCCAGGGCAATGGTATTGAGGAGCGTTTCGAGGTCATGGGAGACCTCGCGCCGGAGCAACGTTTCCGAGATTGGAAATCGGCCCGCGCTCCGCCGCCCTGCAATGACCCGCTCGCCAGACTCATCGCGTAGATTGAGCTTCTTGCGTGCGTCGCGCGCTTCATGGGCTGAGCGAAATGCCAGCATCAGTGGGGGAGAGAGCCGATCCTTCTTTCGTGCAATGGTCATTCACGGTCCCCATGACGCCCAACTCGCATGCAATCCCGGGGGGCGCGCGTTGGTGTCCGACTTGGCGTCGCCCAGCAGGCTTTCGGGCCCGCAACCGGGCCGGACGAGAGGTGCGATCAAAATCGCACCGCTTGGCGCCGGTTCGCCAATCGCAACCGGCGCCAGGCGAGGGGCCGACAATCAGGCCCATTCCTTGTTGGCAGGAACATCCCAGCCAAACGTCGGCGAAGCTCCGGCGCCACCCTTCTCCGTCTGGGTCTTGTAGATCATCTTGACCTTCGCGAAGTTCAGACTCACGTTTTCGGTAAGGCGATCTTCGCCGTGCGATCCGCCTGTCGATACGCTCGTCACGAGAACCTGCTTCATCTCGATCTTGAGATATTCCAGCGGGTTTTCGCCGGCCTTGCGGACCGTCAGGATCGCGCTGTCGATATGCTTGCCGTTTGCGCAGACCTTGAAAAGTTCCGGCGTGGCCTTGTCAACGAAGTGCGTGAAGTGAAGATCCTGCACGCTGACCTTGCCGGCGCCGCCGCCCGATCCGCTGTGGAAGGTACCGGTCTGGCTCTCGCCAAACGACCAACTCAAAATATCGATTTCGTCTTTGTGCTTGTCGTCCAGCGACTCGCCCTTGATCGGATCGAGTTTCAGGAAGATGTCGACAGCCATAGCATGGTCCTCTCAAATTTCTGTGTGTACGGTTGCGATGCTGCAGCGTCAGGAGCTGGGACCTGGCAGGCGTGAAACCAGACTGAGGCCGACATCCATCGCTTCCAATTGAAAGTGCGGACGAAGAAAGAAGCGCGCGTTGTAATATCCCGGGTTCTCCTCGTTTGCTATGACCTCTACCTTCGCAGCGGCCAGCGGTTTGCGCGCTTTCTGAGCTTCTGACGATAGGGCTGGGTTGGCATCAACGTACTCGTTGATCCAGGTTTGTAGCYAGACCGTCAGCTCATCCTTCTCCTTCATGGATCCGATCTTGTCGCGAACCATGCACTTCAGATAGTGCGCAAAGCGAGACACTGCGAACATGTAGGGCAGACGTGACGACAGGTTGTCGGACGCGGTTGCATCCACGCCCTTCTCGCCGAAATACTTCTTCGGCTTGTAAAGCGACTGGGCACCGATGAAGGCGGCCTTGTCGGTGTTCTTGCGATGGATCAGCGGGATGAGGCCCGCCTTTGCAAGTTCGTGCTCGCGGCGATCGCTGATGGCGATCTCGGTCGGGCATTTCAGATCGACCCCACCGTCGTCGGTCGGGAATGTGTGCGTCGGCAGATTGATGACCTCGCCGCCGGATTGCACACCGCGGATACGCGTGCACCAGCCGAACTCCTTGAAGGCGCGGTTGATGTTGACCGCCATCGCATAGGCGGCGTTGATCCAGCCGTATTTGTCGCCGGTGTGCCCGTCTGTCTCCTCCTCGAAGGCGAACTCCTCCACAGGCTCCGATTTCGCGCCGTAGGGGAGGCGACCCAGCGCGCGCGGCATGCACAGGCCGAGATAACGCGAGTCGTCCTGGTCGCGCAGTCCCTTCCATGCGGCATATTCCGGCGTGTCGAACACCTTGCCGATATCGCGAGGGTTGGACAATTCGGTCCACGAGTCCATTCCCATCAGCGTCGGCTCGGCGCCGCTGAAGAAGGGGGCGTGTGCGGCGCCGGCGATCTTGCTGAGATCGCGCAGCAACTGTACGTCGGTGGGGAGGTGGCTGAAATAGTAGTCGCCGATAAGGCAGCCGAACGGCTCGCCGCCCAACTGGCCGAACTCGTATTCGTAGATCTGCTTGAACAATGGGCTCTGGTCCCAGCGCGCATCGGGGTAAAGCCGCAGATTACGATACAGCTCGTTCTTCGAGACGTTCATGACCCGGATCTTGAGGTTGGCGTCGGTCTCCGAGTTGAAGACGAGGTAGTGGAGGCCCCGCCAGGTACTTTCGATCGCCTGGAATTCGGGTGCGTGAATGATCTCGTTCATCTGCGCGGTCAGCTTCTGGTCGATCCGCGCGATCATCTCCTCGATAGTGTCGAGCACGTCCGACTTGATGACGCTCGAGTCTTTCAATGCCTCCTGAACGAGCGTGGATACCGCGTTGTCGACCTCGGTCGCTGCGCGCTCGGTGCGCGGTTTGAAGCTTTGCTTCAGCAGAGTGGCAAACTCGTCAGCTTCGACGGTCTTGACCTGGGTGGTGCTCTCTTTGTGAACAGCTTCTTTTGCCATGGTCCCCGTTCCTTCCTTAGCTCTCGGTGCCAGGTTCGGTCGACTGGCTGATCGCGCGTTCCCGAAGCGCTGCCATCAGTTGAGGATCGGCCAGAAGTTTTTTCAGCTGATCCTCGGCGGCTACCTTGCCATCCATGTAGCGCAGCAGGTTGGCAAGTTGTTCGCGCGCCTCGAGCAGCTTGGCTGTAGCCGGCACCTGGCGGGCGACGGCCACGGGAGTGAAGTCGGCCATCTTGTTGAAGCGCAGATTGACCGAAAGTTTTTCGTCTGATCCGTCGCTGAGACGATTGGCGACGCGCGCCGTCACACCGGGCTGGATTGCCGCCATGCGACTGTCGAAATTGTCCATGTCGAACTCGAGGAATTTGCGCTCCTCGACCTTCGCCTTCTCGACGCCGGGGTTATTGCCGGAAAGGTCGGAGAGGACGCCCATGACGAACGGCAGTTCGATCAGCCGCTCGGCGTCGTAAGGATCTTCGTATGTGATGTGCACGCGTGGTGCGCGATTTCGACGAATGAATTTTTGACCGCTATCTGTAGCCATGGTTCCCTCACTACGAAATCGCTTTAGACGTCGAATTTGCGCGACGCAGATCGGCTAGGGGTCTTCAAGTTGCTGCGGTCGGCAAACATCCTTGTGTCCATTTAGTGCCCTCGAGCGAAAGCTGGGTTCAATGCGATCTGTCGATTGTTTTAAGCGCTCCCTCAGGAAGAACATCATTCAAAAGGCTGAGAAAGTCTCGTTGCGCGAGGTCGCGCGCGCGATCTGCCAAAAAGGGGATGGGGCTGGACGGCTCTGCGGCTCGGAAAAACGACGCCACCTTTGCCAGCAGGCCCAAGGCTTGCGCTCTGCTTTCCACTGAAAATACAATATCTTGGGTGTTGTTCTCGGCCGTCGATGAGAATGACGTGGCGAGTTCCGCCATCCGTTCGATCGGCAGGTCGAAGACCTTGTCGCGCCCGATGTTGATCGCAGCGCTCTCCACGTGCGCAGGCACCAGCATCCGCATGACTTCAATGAATGACTTGCCAACCATCTCCTGCGCTTGACGCACCAGCAACAGTGCCGGGTTGGACGGTTCCATTCGGGCAAAATAGCCTGCCACTGCTGCAAGCGCTGCAGATGCTTGTGCGGATGAAGTCACCACACCGGTCGTGTCTGACGGCGCCTGTGTATCGACAGGTCCGACATCTTCCGCGGTTGCGGCGATCGCGGCCGGATCGCGCGACGCGACAAGACCCGCAAGCCAGGCAGCCATGCCGTTAACCAAGCCAGAGAGCCTGTCGAGGCTGATCGGTTGCCCCGCGTTCAACCTCTCGTGCCAGGTTTGCTTGATACCCGCGATTTCAGCAGCGACCGCGGAGCACCGCCCGCTGGTTGCCTTGAGAGTGTCGAGATCTGTCTCGCTGACGATGCGCTCGATGGCCGCCAGATCAGGGCCGTCGGCGTCGGCGTCGCCGGCGGGAATTTCGCCCTGAGCGATCTGGTAGGCACGGTAGTTGAGGTTGCCGTGTCTGCGGTTCTCGATCAGGGGAAGGAACTGGAGCGGGTTGATCACGGTCGGGAACACGTCGATCGCCTCGACTGTGACGGCGCGAAGTGCGTAGTCGCCGTCCTCGCCCTTCGGATGCACCGCCTCCCACTGCTCGCGCAGCAGCAGGTTGGTCGCCTTCAGGCAGCAGAGAAAGCCGTCGAGATCGCGGTTGAGGATTGAAAACTTGGCCAGCAGCAGGTTCAGGCGCAGATCGCGGGTACGCGCCAGAATGGGCTGCGCGGCGGCAAACTGGCCGGCAAAATCGACTGCCTTTGGATCGAAGCGTCCACGCTCTCCGTTGGCATTGACGACCTCGAAGAACGACATCGGTAGCAGCGATTCCGCACCTGCGAAGAAGTTCAGATATTGGACGTCTCCGATGGCGTCGAGATCCGGCCCGCAGGGATCGTCAGCGGCAATGGGCTGCGTCAGGGAGGCGACGTCAAGCATATGCGGACCGTCCATCTGCTCGTTCACGGCCCCGCTGCCGAGCCCGTGGCGACTAGGGGATCGCGCGGGGGCGCATGATCCGGAATCTATACCTATGGGTCAGATGCCTGCCGACCTTGGTTCATTCCCGAAGATCATGCCATTTTCGCGTGAACCGGCAAGCTCTTGGAGCCGACTACTTGATGGCCCGGGGTAGTTCTTTGGCGGCCGTTGTGGAACGTCAGGAAGCCCAGCCCTGGGGCGGGCTTGCCGGCACAGCCGGCGGCACGCAGGATTTCCGTCGTTCTTGCATAACGTCTGATCAGCTTTTTTGCAGCGGGTCATTCGATCGAAGGAGGGAGTTTAAGCCCACATGGGCCAGCTTACGCAGGATACCCGCCTCTGCGAACTCAAGACGCCTCTTGGCAAGGACGTTTTGGTTTTTGCCGGATTCGAAGGCTCGGAAGGTCTCAGCGAACTGTTCGAGTATCGCATCGAGTGTCTCAGTGAGGATGCCGACCTCGACTTCGACCGCGCTATCGGTCAGCAGTGCACGCTGACCATAAAGCTGCATGAAAAGGAGCGCGAGTTCAGCGGCATTCTGACGGAGGCCCAGTGGCTCGGGGTGAAGAACGACTATTTCAGCTACCGGATCGTGCTGAGGCCCTGGTTATGGCTGTTGTCGCGGACCACCGATTGCCGGATCTTTCAGGACAAGAAGGCGCCCGACATCATCAAAGAGGTCTTCAACGAACGCGGCTTCACCGACTATGAATCCAAACTGACCGAAGAGGGTTCTTGTCCGAAGCTCGAATATTGCGTTCAGTACCGCGAGACCGACATGAACTTCGTGTGCCGGCTGATGGAGCAGCACGGCATCTACTACTTCTTCAAGCATGAGGGCGGCAAGCACACGCTGGTGTTGGCGGACTCCAAATCGTCGCACAGTCCGATCAATGGTCTTGCTACGATTCCCTACATCCCGCTGGCGGGTGCCGACCGGCGCGGCGAGCAGCACATCTATGAATGGGTATCGGAGCGACGATTTCGTACCGGCAAGATCGAACTCAACGATTACAACTATCAGAAGCCCAACGCTCAGATGATCAGCGACGCCAAGGGCTCCGAGCATTACACTCGGTCGGAGATGGAGTTTTATGACTATCCCGGGAAGTTCAAGGAGAAATCCGACGGCGAGCGCTACGCGAAGATCCAGCTCCAGGCAGAGCAGGCGATGGATCGGCGTCGCCGCGRCAATGGCGACGCCGTCAACCTGTTCCCCGGTGGGCTGACGAAGCTCGAAAAGCACTCCAAGGACTCGCAGAACGTCGAATATCTCGTGGTGCGAGCTGTGCACTCGTTCTCGATCGAATCCTATCGCACCGGCGGTCCGAGCGACGCAGGGCAACACGTCTATTTCGGCAGCTACGAGTTCTTGCCGAGCGATCGGCCGTTTCGAGCGCTGATGATGACGCCGAAGCCAAGAATCAACGGCATCCAGACGGCCAAGGTGGTGACCAAAGACGATAATTCGAGCGAGGAAATCGACGTCGAGTCCCTGGGCGAAATCTATGTCCGCTTTTTCTGGGATCGGAAGAAGAAGCGGTCGTGCCGGTTGCGCGTGGCTCAGGTTTGGTCTGGCAAGCGCTGGGGCGGTCAGATCATCCCACGCGTCGGACAGGAAGTCGTTATCGAATTCCTGGAGGGGGATCCGGACCGGCCCCTGGTGATCGGCACCGTGTACAACGACGAATACAAGCTGCCCTACGATCTGCCGTCGAAGAAGACGATTGCGGGATTGAAGTCGGACTCCACCAAAGGCGGCGGCGGCTTCAACGAGTGGAACTTCGAGGACAAGAAGGGATCCGAGAAGATCACGGTGCATGCCGAGAAGGACCACGACGTAACGGTCCGCGACACCGAGACACGTACCATCGGCGAAGCTGCATTTGGCGGCGACACGCGCAACACCACGCTCAAGAACGGCAATGATAAGCTCGATATCCAGTTGGGTGGTCAGCACATCACTTTGGCCATGGACCAGTCTGTTAATGCAGGCCTCAGCATCACGCTCATGGCCAATGCCAACATCACCCTGCAGGTGGGTCCTAGTCAGATCATCCTGACCCCGGCGGGCATCGTCATCAACGCGCCGACGATCGCCATGACGGCGCAGGCCGGTATGGCGCTTGCTGCCGGTGGTCCGCTGGTCGCCCACGGTACTCCAACCCTTGTTGGTTGACGGTCATGGGACAAGTTCGGTTCGGTACGGTTCAGGATCTGTTTCAGGCCTATCCCTTGGCGCGTTATGATGTCGGCAAAGCCGACGCTGACAAGCCTTCGCTGGACTTCCTTCAGGAGGCCGCCGATGCGCGGAATTGGCACCCGGCCGTGTCTTACTGTGCCTATCTGCTTCCCAGGCGCGTAGCAGTTGCCTGGGGATGTCGCTCTCTGCAACTGATGTTCGACCATTTCGACGCCAGCGATACCAGGTCGCTGAATATTGTGGAGACCTGGGTCCGGCAACCGGACGAGCAGTCCCGGAACAAGGCGCTGGCTGTCGGCAATGCCAATGATCCTGAGCAGCCGGCGACATGGCTGGCGCTGGCGGCCGGCTGGTCCGGCGGAAGCGTGGTTCCCCCGGAATTTGCGCCCGTGGAAGCTAAGCCAGATCAGGCCGCGCGGGCGGTGCGTGCAGCACTGCTGATCGGCCTCTGCCGGCTCCCCCGTGACTCCCGGGACCGGATAATGACGTCATGCCTAGAGGATGGTATTCAATTGGCTCGCGGCGAACCGCGCCCTCCGCGCTAACGAGACGATGTGATGGTGCTTCGCTTTAATATCGAGAACGAACCGAACCTTCCGGATGGCGGACCTGTGTCGTTTACGGTCACCGGCAGGCGTTCAGTCGATATTGGCCGGGACCGTCACCTCGACTGGACGCTGCCGGATCCGGCGCGGACGATTTCCGGAAAGCATTGCGAGGTGCACTTTCGCGACGGTGGCTATTGGCTGCACGACGTTTCGACCAACGGCACCTTTCTCAACGGTGCCGACCAGCGCATGCGGGGGCCGCACCGCTTGCGCGACGGTGACCGACTCACGATCGGCCACTACATCATCGGAGTTTCGCTGGAGAATGAGGCTGGCGGGGGCAGCCCAAACCATGAGGCGCAACTGCGCGAACCCTCGGTCCAGCAGCATGCCGACTATGGAGAGCTTTGGACAGCCGATCGTGACGTTCCGCCGCCGATCGATCCGCAACTGCTGAAGAAGCCACGCGAGGCTGCGCGGCCCGTCAATCCGGGGTTCCTGGATTGGGCGGCGAGCGTCCCGGCACCGGGTGTAGACCCGTTCCGACGGTCACAGCCGGCGTCTCCGTACCAACCGTCCGAGCAGGACGACGACATGAACTGGGCAGCCGGTCCAGCCAACGCGCCGAAACCGCAAGTCGAGCGCCCGCCCATCATGCCGACCCCACGCCGGCCGTCGGTATGGATCGATGATGAACCAGCCGCTGCCCAGCCGCCAGCATCGCCATCGCGCCCGGCGCCAGCGGCAGACGAGGGACCTGTCACGGCCAAGCCAGTCGGCGGTACCGAGTTCGCGCGACTGGTGGCGCGCGCTGCAGGATTGCCGGACAATTTCTTTGCGAGCAAGTCCGATGCCGAACTCGCCGAACAGCTTGGCGTCATCTTGCGTATGACCGTGGATAATCTGATGGCGCTGCTGCAGGCGCGGACCCAAGCCAAGCAACTGACCCGTAGCACCAGCCAAACCACCGTCCAAGCCCTCGAAAATAATCCGCTGAAGTTCTCGCCGACCTCGGAAGAAGCGATGCGCATTCTCTTTGGGCCGCCGACGCGCAGCTACCTCGACGCACAGCGCGCCTTTGCACAGGGCTTCAGTGATCTCAAGTCACATCAGTTGAAGACCTACATGGCGATGCAGCACGCTGTCCATGAGCTGATTGCGGGCATAGATCCGACGCTGATGGCCCGCGAGCTCGAGCTTCAGCGTGGCGCGAGCTCCTGGCTCGGCACGAACAAGGGCAAACTCTGGGACGAGTTCTTGACGCGCTGGAAGGCGCATCTTGGTCGCGACAACAGCGCGCCGATCGAAACCTTTATGTTGCATTTCTCGAACTATTACGACCGCGGTGACAAGCCCGGTTCAAAGTAAACTATCGGCGACCACGCGGCTGCCGACAATTTCTAAGTGGATGTAGGAATGTCTTGGTACAGCAAAGTTTTCTGGTCGGAAGGTCTGTTTCTGCGGCCGCATCATCTGCAGCAGAACGACCGCTACATCGAACACTTGCTGGAAAAGCGCGTTCGCTACACGACACCATACCCGTGGGGCTTTGCCCAGCTGGAGATCGACAAAGRTCTTACCGAACAGAGCAAGTTCGCGGTGCGCAATGCGTCCGGCGTCATGCCGGACGGTACGCCGTTCGATATCCCAGCGGACAGCCAAATTCCCGAAGCGATCGACGTGCCGGAGACGGCCGCAGGCCAGGTCGTCTGGCTGATGATGCCGGTCGCGGCGCCAAACACCCGCGAGGTCGACGAGGATCGCACCGACAGCGCCAGTCGTTATGTTCGTAGTTCGGAAACCTTCATCGACTCGACCTCTGCGCTACGCATCGAGGAAGAGATCGACATCGCCTATCCGCGCTTGTCGTTCGAACTGCGCAAGAGCAGCAAGCCCGGATACATGGGGCTCGGCATCGCGCGCATTCTCGAGGTGCGCGACAAGAACATCCTGTTCGACGATAAATTCGTGCCGCCGATGCTGATCTGCGCCGCGCATCCGATCATCGATGGCTGGCTCAACCGCATCATCGGCTGGGTCGAGACCAAACTCGACGAGCTCGCGCGTTACGCGGTCGATCCGTCATCCGGCGGTGGGTTGCAGAGCGTCGACTATCTGGTCCTGCAAGTGCTGAACCGTACCATTCCCGTCCTGACTCATTTCCAGCGCTCCGGCAGCGTGCACCCCGAGCGCCTGTACGAGGAATTGCTGAGATTCGCGGGTGAACTTGCGACATTTTCTACGGCGGAACGGCGGGCGCGCAACTATCCGGCTTACGATCACGACGATCTCGAGAACGTCTTCACACCCTTGGTGAGCGACATCCAGGACTTCCTGAGCGCGCGATTGGGCCGGCGGGCGATCCGCCTGGAGATCATCGAGCGCGCACAGAATGCGTTCGTGTCGCCGATCCGCGATCGAGCGCTATTCCGAAACGCGACCCTGGTGCTGGAGGTTGCCGCACGGCGGCCGCTCGTGGAGATCCAGAACGATTTCCCGCATCTGTTCAAGGTCGGGCCGAACACCAAGATGAACGAGATCGTGCACGCAAACCTGCCGGGCCTGACCTTGGCGCATTTGCCGACGCCGCCGCCGCACATCCGGGCCATCACGGATCACGTCTATTTCTATCTCGACCGCAAGTCGCCGCTGTGGCCCGAGTTCAGCACGGCGGCCTCGATCGGAATGCATTTCTCCGGCGACTGGCCGGAGCTTGAGCTGTATCTTTGGGCCATCCTGGAAGACAGGCCATGAGCGACAGGGACAAGCCGGTCAATCCTTTCGGTCGGGGCGAACGGACGATCATCCGTCCCAACCCCGGCGGGAAGTTGCCGCCGGCGCCGACCTTTCAGCCGCCGCTGGGCGAGGGGCCTGCGGCACGTCCAGGCTATTCGCCATCACCGGTACCCTCTCCCGGCGCGCCGGCGCCACCGCCATCATTTTCTCCTGTCCCGCAGGGCTCGAACTACGCCTCCGCGCCGGCCAGCCATCCCGCTGAGGAATGGATATCGACACCCGCGCAAGCCCAGGCGCAGCAGCCCATGCTACCGCCAGGACCGCCGTTGCGCGTCGACGATCTCGTCGCGCCAAATGCCAATCCAGTGATGCGCGCTGCGGGCCCGTTGCTGCAGCTGCTTGGTCGGTTGCGGGTGGCGCTCATGCGCGCGTCGTTCGCGAGTTTGATGGAGCAGGTTGCAGACGCGATCAAGTTCTTCGAGAAGGACATCCGTTCCGCGGGCATATCCGAGCACCAGGCCAACACAGCGAAATACATCCTGTGTGCCACTGCCGACGATATCGTGCAGCACATCCCGACCGAGGAGCGCCACGTCTGGACGCAATATTCGATGCTGAGCCGGTTCTTCGGCGAGCGTGTCGGCGGCGTCCGTTTCTTCGAGATCCTCGACCATTTGAAGGTTGATCCACTGGTCAACTATCCCGTCCTCGAACTTCAGCACGCCTGCCTTGCGCTTGGTTTTCAGGGCATTCACCGGACGTCAGGGGGCGGACTTGCGAACCYGCAGCTGATCCAGCGTAACCTTTATGAATTGTTGCGCCGGGTCCGGCCGAAGACGATGAGCGACCTGTCGCCCAACTGGCGCGGACAGGCGCTGGCGGGGCGCCGGCAGCGTCTGCGCGTTCCGGTCTGGCTCGTCGCGGCCGTCGTCGCCGCGCTGCTGACCGGGTCCTATTTCGTCCTGCGGACGCTCCTCGCTGGCCGTGCAGAGAATGCTGCCGAGGTGGCGCTCGCGCTCCATCCGGCCGGCCCGATCGAGCTCAAACGCCAGGTCGTTGCACCACCGCCGCCGCCTCCGCCCCCGCCGCCACCGGATCGCATCACCCAGTTGCAACGCATCCGCAACGCGCTCGCGAAGGAGAACACCGCCTGTGCCATGACGGCGGACCAGACCCCGAGCTTCATCGTGATCAGGGTCTGCGACCTGGCGTTGTTCGCGTCGGGCCAGGCGACCATCCTCGACGGCTTCAAGCCGATCGCACTCCGCGTCGCGGCAACCCTCGACAAGGAGCCGGGACGGATCCGGGTCGTCGGCCATACCGACAGTTCGCCGATCCGCACAGTCCGCTTCCCGACAAATTTCGAGTTGTCGGTCGAGCGTGCCAAGGCGGTTGCCGCGGCATTGAAGCCTGGCTTGACCGATGGTTCGCGCGTCGACGTCGAGGGCAAAGGAGCAGATGCGCCAATCGGTAGCAACACGACACCCGAGGGACGCGCCAAGAACCGGCGCGTCGAGATCTTTATCGAACGCAGCGAATAGGCGGATACCGCCGGGTCAGGTGGTTTGCAACAGGTACGGTTAGATGCTTGCCAAGGACATTCTTCGCATCGTTCTCTACGGAGTAGGGCTCAGCTCGCTCGGAGCGGTGATCTATCTCGCCGGTCCCTTCATCGCGTTCGGCGACTGGCGACCGCTGGAGAACCATATCGTCCGGCAGATCGCTATTCTGCTGCTCACCACGGTCGTGGCAGGCGTCGTTGGCCTCAATCTGTTCAAGCGGCGCAAGGGTGCCAAGGAGATTGCCGATGGCATCGCTGGTGCGGACCAGCCTGTCAGCGATGAACCGGTGCTCAAGGAGCGCATGAAGGATGCGCTCGCGACGCTGAAGACCGCCAGCGGCAACAAGTCGGGCTATCTCTACGATCTGCCGTGGTACGTCATCATCGGTCCGCCCGGCGCCGGCAAGACCACGGCGCTGGTCAATTCCGGGCTCAAATTTCCGCTCGCGCGCGGGGCGACGCCCGCAGCGATCGCGGGGGTCGGCGGTACGCGCTACTGCGATTGGTGGTTTACCGAGGAGGCGGTGCTGATCGATACCGCCGGCCGCTACACGACCCAGGACTCCAACAGCAAGGCCGACAAGGACAGCTGGCTGGCGTTCCTGGACATCCTGAAGAAAAGCCGGTCGCGCCAGCCGATCAACGGCGTCCTTGTCGCCATCAGTATCGAAGACATCCTGACGCTGCCGAAGCAGGAACTCGCACTTCACGCCGATGCCATCAGGATGCGCCTGCTCGAGTTGCATCAGAGACTCAAGGTCAGCTTCCCGGTCTACGCGCTATTTACCAAAGCCGATCTCGTTGCCGGCTTCACCGAGTATTTCGCCTATCTCGGCGAGGCCGGCCGCCGCCAAGTCTGGGGTGCCACGTTCCAGACCGCAGACAAGACCCAGAATCTGGTGGGGCAGATCCCGGTCGAGTTCGACCGTCTGCTGGAGCGCCTGAGCGAGGAGACGCTCGACCGTCTGCAGGACGAGCCGACGCCCCAGCACCGCGTGCAATTGTTCGGCTTTCCGGCACAGATGGCGCGGCTCAAGCCCCAGATCCACGATTTCCTCAACCAGATCTTCGAGCCGACGCGCTATCACGTGAACGCGAATCTGCGCGGTTTCTACTTTACCTCGGGTACGCAGCAGGGCACGCCGATCGACCAATTGATCGGGTCGCTGGCACGTACGTTCGGCGCTGAGGAGGTCGGTTCCGGATCCTATTCGGGCGCGGGCAAGAGTTTCTTCCTCGCCGACCTGATTTCCAAGGTCATCATCGGCGAGGCCGACTGGGTGTCGACCGACCGTGCCGCGGTGCGCCGCGCGCTGATCCTGAAAACCGCGGCCCTGTCATTGATTGGCCTGGTCTCGATCGGACTGATCGCAGCCTGGCTGATGAGCTACAAGCGGAACTCCGATTTGATCGAGCAAAGCCTGCAGGCGGATAGCGAGTATGCGGCCGCCGGCGCTCCACTTATCAGGCAGACGCTGATTGCCGATCATGATCTCGACAAGGTGCTGCCGCTACTCTACCGGCTGCGCAACGCCCCGGCAGGCTACGGATCGCGCGGCGAGTCGGTGCCTCTGTCGGCTCGCTACGGGCTCAGTCAGCACGCCCGGCTGCTGTCGCCGTCGAAGGCGGCCTATCATACGGCGCTTGAGCGCATGTTCCGGCCGCGCCTGCTGTATCGCCTCGAGGAGCAGCTCAATGCGCGCATCAACGAACCTGCCTTCGTCTACGAGGCGCTCAAGGTCTATCTGATGGTCGGCGGCCTGCAGTCGCCGGACCGCGAGCTGATCCGCTCCTGGATGCAGCGTGACTGGGCGGACAACCTCTATCCTGGCGCCACCAACGCGGAAGGGCGGCGTCTGCTCGACGAGAACCTCGTGGCAATGTTCGACCTCGAGACCGAGCAGCCGCCGCTGGTCGAACTCGACGGCCGGTTGATCAAGCAGGCCCAGAGCTCCTTGGCGCGCCTGAGCGTGTCGCAACGTGCCTACGAGTTTCTGAAATCGGAGGCTCGCGCATCGACCGCTGGCGACTGGATCGCTAGCCGCCATGGCGGACCTGACATGGGTGTCGTGTTCGAAACCACGACAGGGCAGCCTTTGGACGCGGTGCGGGTACCTGAGTTCTTCACGTATAACGGCTTCCATCAGAAGTTCGTCGCCCGGCTGTCCGGATTGTCTGAGCGGATGAAGCGGGAGCGATGGGTCTTGGGTGATGCAGGCCAGCAGTCGGCCATCGACCAGCAGTACGACAATCTGGCCGGCGATCTGCTCAACATCTATTCCAACGATTTCGTGACGACCTGGCGAACGGCGCTCGGGAGCCTGCGCCTGAAGAAGCTGCTCGCCGACAAGCCGAAATACGAGGTGCTGCGGGCGCTTTCGGCGCCGACCTCGCCGATGCGGCAAATTCTGGAATCGGTGCGCGACGAGACGGTGCTGACCAAGGAACGGGCGAAGCCGGCAAATGCTTCGGCGCCAGCTGCCGCACCGGCGCCGGCACTCTTCACGAATGCCCAGGATGGACCGCCTGGCGCGACGATCGAGGCGCAGTTCAAACCTTACCACGCGGCGCTCGAAGGCGAGAGCACCCGCCGGCCGATCGACTCGACCGTCGCGAACCTGAACGACATCGCGCAGAACCTGACGTTGATCGTCGAGAATCCCCAACTGACAGCACAGGCCACGGCTGCGCTTCAGACCCAGGTCGCAGCGCTCCGCAACAATGCCTCGCGCATGCCGCCGCCGTTCTCCGACATGCTGCGCGCAGCAGCCGCGGAGTTCGAAGGCAGCATCGCGGCTTCAACCGCCGGGCAAATCCTGCAAGCGTTGCGCGATCAGGTCACGCCGGTCTGCCAACAGACTGTGACCAACCGCTACCCGTTTGTCCGCAGCAGCGGCCAGGAAGTCCCGCTGGCGGATTTTGCCAAATTGTTCAGTCCGAATGGCGTTATGGACAAGTTCTTCACCCAGTACCTGGCACCTTATGCCGACACGTCGCGGTCGGACTGGGCTTGGCGCAAGGAGAGCCCCGTTGGTCGGTCGTTCTCGCCCGACACGCTCAAACAATTCCAGAATGCGGCCTATATCCGGGATGCGTTCTTCCAGACGGGCGGCGGTGTGCCCGCCGTTTCTTTCGCGATCCGGCCTCCTGGGGCACCGGGGCCAGGCGTGACCGTTAAGACCGAGATCGGCGGCACCACGATTGCGAGCCCAACCATTCCCGGACCGGCCACGTCGTCCTTGTTCGGCGGTCCGCAACCGACGCCACCGCCATCACCACCGCCTCAGAGCAACTCGCCAACGACCGTCCTATGGCCGGGCCCGGCGCCGCGAACGGCAATTTCAGTTAGTAACGACACCGGCGCGCCATCCGTGCTTGAGCGCATTGGTCCCTGGTCGCTCTTTCGGATGCTGGAGGCGGGCTCGTTGGTCGTGAAAGCGGAAACGGCCAGCGCGACTTTCATCGTCGCGGGGCGCGAGCTCAACTATCAAATTTCGACTGGGTCGTTGCGCAACCCGCTGAACCTGTCAGTGCTGCGCGAGTTTCGTTGCCCGACCGGGATATGACCATGCGTTGCGGGCTATTCGGCAAGATCGGCGCCAAGCGCGATTTCATCGCGATCGCGACCCCGCGCAGCTTCCTGGAAGCCTGGGAGCCGTGGGTACAGGCCGCGCTGTCAGCAAGTCGCCACCAGCTTGGCCCAGGATGGCAGCAGGCCTTTCTGACCGCTCCGGTCTGGCGGTTTTGGCTCGGCGCCGCGATCTGCGGCACGACAGTGGCGGGTGCGATCATGCCCTCGCTCGACGGGGTGGGGCGATACTATCCCTTGACCCTGCATGCGGTGACCGGCGAGGCCGTCTCGCTGCCGCCGCCGAGCATTGATCCGCAGGACGAATGGTTCGGGCAAGTGGAAGCGTTCATGCTTTCGACCCTGGATCGGGCCGCAACCTTCGAGCAGATCTCCGATGCATTGGATCGGCTTGCGGTGCCACGACTGCAGGAGACCATCGCCGGCGATCCGCCGATCACGTCGCTGGGTGCTGCGGCAATGGGAAGGGCCTCGGCGGTCGACGCCTTCGCGGGGTCGTTTGCAGCACTTTGCGCCACCAACCCACAGGTCTACGCCGCGGCTAGCTTCTGGTGGACCGCCGGAGGGGAAGGCTTTCCGCCAATGGCGCTGAGTTGCCGCGGATTACCAGATCCGTTTCACTACATCACGCTGCTGACCGGTGATCTCGGCCACGCGGCATCCGGGAATGGATGACACGCGATGGTGCATATTCCATCCTTGTTCGATGTTGGTAGCGTCACCCATGCCGGACGGGTGCGGGAGCGGAACGAGGATTCATGTTTGGTACGAACCGACGTCGGCCTTTGGGCGGTCGCCGACGGTATGGGTGGTCACGAGGCCGGCGATCTCGCCAGTCGCATTGTCGTGCAGTCGCTTGACGCGATCGGCACGCCAGAATCAGCCGCAGACCTGCTGGCGGAATGCGAGGAGCGGCTGTTCAGCGCAAACCAGCAGATACTGGCGCTAAGTCATGAACGACAGGGTGCCACCGTCGGGACCACAGCGGCGGTTCTGCTCGTTCGCGATAGCTACTACGCTTGCATATGGGCGGGTGACAGCCGGGTCTACCTGATCAGTCGTGGCGCAATTAGCCAAGTGTCGCACGATCACAGCGAACTGGAGGAACTGATCGCCGAAGGTGCTCTGTCGCGCGAAGACGTGAATGATTGGCCGAGCAATGCCATTACTCGTGCCGTCGGTGTCGCCGATGATCCGGAATTTGAGGTGGTGACAGGCCCGGCCGAGCCGGAGGATATCTTCGTGATCTGCAGCGATGGCCTGACCAGGCACGTGCAGGACGACGAGATCCTGCAGCACGTGGCTACGCGACGCGCCCAGGCGGCTTGCGATGACATGCTCGCGCTGGCTCTTGATCGTGGCGGGCTTGACAACGTGACGATTGTGATCGTGCGACTGCTGACGCCACGATCTCAGGAGGCGACAAGATCTCCGCTCAATCGGGAGCCGCAACCATGACCCCGAACGATCCGTTCCGATCGTCCTATCACGGCGTGCCGCCCGGCACGCGTCTCAACGGCATTTACGAGATCGAAGCGGTGATCGGCGCGGGCGGCATGGGTGAGGTGTACAAATGCCGTGAGATCCAGACTGGATCGCCTGTTGCGGTGAAAATGCTGCTGCCCGACATGGTTGACAACGAGGCGGCGCTCGCGCTGTTCCGTCGAGAGGCCGCGGCACTCCACAATCTTCCGCATGACGCGATCGTTCGTTACTTCCTGTTTACCGTGGAGCCGGTGCTGCAGCGACCTTATCTCGCGATGGAATTCGTGAATGGCCGCTCGCTCTCGAACATGCTCGATGATGGGCCGTTGGCCTTCGAGGCGCTGATCAGGCTGATGCAGCGCGTCGCATCGGGACTGGAGGCCGCCCATGAGCACGGCATCATCCATCGTGACGTTTCTCCGGACAACATCATCGTTCCGCTCGACGACGTCAGGCGGGCCAAGATCATCGACTTCGGCATCGCCCGGTCGACCCAGATGGGTGACAAGACCATCATCGGCTCGGGCTTCGCCGGCAAGGACAATTACGCATCGCCGGAACAGGTTGGGTTGTACGGCAATGACGTGACTGCGAAATCCGATGTCTACAGCTTCGGTCTTGTGCTGTTCCATGCGCTGACCGGGCAGAAACTCGACATGGGCGGCAGCCAGTTTCAACTGGTGGAGAAGCGCCGGCGTGTGCCCGATCTCGGTGCGGTTGATATGCGAATCCGGCCTTTGCTGGAGCGGATGCTGCAGCCTGATCCGGCATTGCGCCCGACCATGGGGGAGGTCGCCAGCTGGACGCCAACCGGTTCGGCCCAGACACCGGCCGCGCCGTTATATGGCTTCGATCCGCTACGGCGGCCGGAAAGCGCGGCGCCGCCGTCGCAGGGCACGATGCCGTCGACCGCGCGGAGTGCGCGCGGCCTCTGGCTGGGGGCGGGCGTGGCGGCATTGTTGCTGCTGGTCGGCGGTAGCGGATATGCCTTCTACAAGCTGGTCTGGTCAGCGCCCGGCACCGCGGTCTTGCCGCCACCTCCGAAACTCGCTGGAACAATGGTGCCGCCGAAGGTCGAGCCCGCTGGACCACAGCCCGGACGCCAAGAGACAGAGAAGTTGTCCGCGCAGCCGACGGCAACGCCGTCTCCGGCGCTCGATGGGCCGGGGCGAGCTGAGCGCATCCGCAAATACGTGGCCCAATATTCTGGCGGTGACTGCTTCTTTGTCTTGCCGATTGCTGTGAGCCCAAATGCGGCTGTCATCGAAGGGTTCGGTGCCTCGACCGCCCCATTCGACACCTTCGACAAAGCGTTTCGGCGTGAGCAGGGTTTCGAAGCTTCGGTCGGCGTCAGGCAAGTGACCCAGGCGCAATGCCCAGCCGTCAAGTTCTTGAGTCAGGTCGGGAGCGATCAGGCGCGAATGCCACGCATCACCCTGTCAGCGACAGAGCTGAAGGGCGGCGAAACCCTTAATGGGACCATTGAGAACTTTGCCAACCGCGTGGTGGAGCTGCTCATGGTGTCGGATCGCGGCGAAGTCCAGAGCCTCTCCTACCTTCTGAAGCCGGGCATCGACTCACTTTCGTTTACGCTCCCGACAGCGCGCGCGAGCGGTCCGCAATTGCTGTTGGTCGTGGCGGTTCCGCAGGTTCTGGACTCATTGCGCCAGCCGCGACCGATGGCTGCCGACACGTTCTTTCTGCAGGCGCTAAGCGAGGCTCAGCGCAACAAGGTGACTGTCATCGCGGCCGCGCGCTACGTACTGCTCACCAATTGACCAGCACGCTCAGAATGTTCCGATCACCAGGATTTTCAGGTCGGCATCTGGCTTGAAGTCGCTTGCCGTATATTCAAGCATGTTTCCAGTAGCGGACGATGCCTTTAGCCGCCCGGGACAGAAGCTCACCAAACGGTCGCTGCCGCCTGGGTCGATAGTCAGTTTGAATGAGCGGATCGGCCCGGCCCAATTCGCGCCGGTCTTGAGCACATACGATATGCGCCGCTCCTGCAGTTTCGCGCTGTTGGTCTGGTTGCTGCCCGCGCGCTTGTCGAGTTCGGCGAGGAACGTATCCTGGACGCAGTATTCTTTCCTGTAACGCGCGACTTCCTGAGCGAGTGCGCCACTGCGGCGCAGGCTCGAGCGCAGGATGGTGTCGGGACTGGAGCCGACGCTCGGCCGGTACTGGTGTTCGACCAAGACGGTGCGCATGGGCGGAAACACCTGCTGGCGCACAGCCGAGGTCTTGATAACCCAACTTGGCGCGTACTGCTGCCGACCGTTGTCGCTCATTCCGGCAGGCATCAGAAGTCCGTCGTCCACGAGCCGGGCCCGGGTCGCCTCGGGCAGGTCGTTCACCCGGATCTCGCGGTTACCAATCGGCAGCAGCGGCAACTTGAGTTCGCGGAGCAGGGCACTGACATCCTTGTTGCCGACCATGGCGCGCTGATCGACGGTCAGCGGCGCCGGGCTGCCATCGACCTTGGTCTCGAAGTCGACGAAGTTGATCGGATCATTTGACGGCAGTGCGATGTTCTCAGCCTCCGACAGGTCGATGTCGGGCAGCGGAAAGGCAACGGTAAGCGTGACCGGCTTGGCGGTGACGTTGGCGAATTGATAGCGAACGCTAATCCTGTCGAGCGCGATACGAAGGTTCTCGCTCTCCATGGCCACGTCATTGGTGCGTACGAACTGGAGCCCGCCGATCGACAATTCCGCAGCCGAGTCGTTGGCGCGTGCCGGCCAGCTTGTCGCAACCAGCAGCGCGACCATGGAGGCCCGTATCCAGAACGATGGTCGGGGGGAGGGTCCGTTCGGCAAGCTCGTCTCGATGTGGCGTCGCAGCATATGCTGGTTCCATCCGGTGCGGGTCAATCGATCGGCTGATAAAGATCGCCCCACTCAGACTTCCAGACCCCGTCTGGATCGCACACTACGAGCGCGAGCTTTACGTCGTTTGCCAGCCGGATCGCGCCGCGAAAAGCATCCTGCGCCGGCAACTGCGCGCTGACCTGGTCGGTCGTCAGCCGTCCCCCGCTCGCGGCGGCCGGCAGCACGATCGATCCGGAGATGCCGTCATTGTCGCGTTTCAGGACAAGCGTGATCGCGTCGGGCTGGACTTCGCTCACCTGCTCAAATCTATTCCGGGCCATGTTTTGCACCGCAAGCTGAAGACATTCGGACTATCACCGTCCAGTGATAGATTGAACGTGATTGAGATTGCTCACCACTAATTGACGCGCCGCATCAACGGCATCTCGGATTAGTCGATCCGACGCGGCGATCGGTTCGGGGTACATTGAGGCGAACATGCTTCGTCCAAGTCATTGGATCTGGGTCTTCATCGTTGGCGCTGGCATTCTTGGAACCAAGGCGTACGCCGACGATACTGTCGTACGCAGCTTTGCCGGCGGTTCGGCCGCTTCCATGGTCGGCATCGTCCCGGCCAGCGAGGACGTGGAACTCGCGGGACCGCAAGCACTCAGCGCCGACGGGCAGGGCAACCTGTTTGTGCTCGATCAGATCAACGGTCGCATCCTCCAGTTTGATCCGAAACAGCCGAGCTCAGATCCTGACGTCCTCAACATGCCGAAAGACGTCCAGCCGACGGATCTCGTCGTCCACAACGACGACATCATGGTTTGGGACGGCGGCGTACGGACGCTGAAGGCGGCGCCGGGGCAATCCACGCGCGGCCTCGGTGGTGATGTGATCCAGCTTGAAGAGGTCTCGAGCCGTGGCGCGGACGACCAGGTCGCCGTCTCGGCTTTTGCCCAGATGGGATCACAGACGCCAGGCAGCGCCACCGACCTGCTCGACCAGAACACCCGCGCGGCCATCATCAAGACGACGCGGCAGCCCGACCGGCAATATGTTGCTACTCGAAGCAAGGGCTCGGTGATCGCCGATATCATTCCGGACAAGGGCAATGCCAGCGTACGGGTCGAAATCCAGACCATGGTCACCAACGAGACGATCGGCCAGCTCGGCCTGCGGGTGCGCAACCAGCTCGGCACGGTAGAGTTTCTCGAGATTGACAACAGTGACCGCTTCTATGTGYTGGCGGAGGACGTTCCGCCGTCGGGAAAGAATGCCTCCACGTTCGTCGCACGCTATGCCGCGAACGGGCGTCTCGAAGGAATCTACGAGCTTCCTTTGGAAAACACGCCGCTGACCCGGCGGTTCGTCACGGTTTCGGGCGATGGCGATGTCTATTTCCTGCGGACCAAGCCGGACGGTATTGAAGTGGTTGGTGTGGGCTTCAGGCCTCTGACCAACGCTTCGATTATCGACGTGCGGCCGTCGCGAACGGCAGCCGCGCCGGCACCGCAATCCGGCGTCAAATTTGACGCGTCGGCCGCCGTGAGACCGTCCAATCGCCAGCAGGCGATCGAGACAGCGTTTGCGTTCGAGGGCATCCAGTGGAAGCTGACGCAGGCGAATTACGGCAACGATCCTGACAGCCAATGCAGCGGCTTCAGCCGTGTTCGTCGGCCGTGGTATCTGCAGGGAAAGGTGAACCAGGAGGTGCGCGGTGTACCCTATTGCTGGGGCTGCCACGGTTCGCTCGCGAACTTCCGGCAGCGGATCGAGAGCGGAACGCTGGCTGGCAATGTGTGCACTCGCAATGCACCACGGCCGGATGTGGCTGGCGTCGACTGCTCGGCATTCGTCAGCGCCGCGTGGGRGCTCTCCGTCCACTACACGACTGCCGCTATCCCCGCGATCGCAGCGCCCGTGGCAAATCCCTGGGACCTGAGGCCCGGCGATGCGCTGAACAAGCCGGGCTCGCATGTGATGTTGTTCCTGCGGTTCACGCCGGATCGCAAGGCCGAGGTGATGGAATCCTCGACCGGCGGCTGCAACGGCCGCGTCTGCCGCAACGTCTACCCGTTGGCGAGCTTGCTTTCGCGCGGCTACGTTCCGGTCCGCTTTCGAGCCTTCGCGGACGATCAGACGGCAGTTTCAGCGAGCGCCTATCAGGAGACCGAACAATCGCCGGCGGGCCGCAAAACGGCAAGCAAAAGGCGCTGAACCCGGTGTGTCGCCAGAGCTACAAAATGGGTAGGCATGATGTCGAGGTGGATCACGATGCGGATGCCCAGAGGATTTGATTGCGGGATCAGGCGGCTATGCGCCACCATCGGGCTCGCTGCGTTGATCGGGCTGATAACCCCTCACGCATATGCGGCAGGAGGACTGTCGATCAGCAATCCGGACGGGGCGGCCGTGCGCGCGCTCGTGATCGGGATCGATGACTATCAGCACGTGCGGAAATTGAAGGGCGCGGTCGCTGACGCCACTGACATCGTGACCAGCTTGAAAAGCATGGGGGTTGGCGACGTCGTCGTACTGACGAACGCCCAGGCCGACAGGGCAAGCGTCCTGCGCGAGATCAGTGCACTGGTGGAGCGGACCAAGAACAACGACCTCATCTTTCTGTCGATCGCCGGTCATGGCACCCAGGAACCGGAGCGCGTCAAGGGCTCGGAGCCGGACGGAATGGAAAACGTGTTCTTGCTGCCAGGCTTTGAAACTACGCCAACCGGGTCGGTTGAACGTGTTCTGGGCAGTGAGTTCAACCATTTCATCCGGCAGTTCGAGCTGCGCGGGGCGAGGGTGATCTTCGTGGCTGATACCTGCCACGGTGGCGGCATGGTGCGCGATATCGATCCGCGTGCCGCTGAGATGAGCTTCCGGCAGGTTCCGCGTTACACGTTGCTGGTCGACGAACTGAAGCCGGTGTCGGACAGCAACGATCCGAAGTCAGAACTCGATCTTGACCACACGGCGTTCCTGGCTGCGGTGGACCGCTACACCAAGGCACCGGAAGTCCGCATCCCTGGCATCGATGGCCTGCGCGGGGCTCTCAGCTATGCGGTCGCGCGGGCGGTGGAGGGGAGCGCAGACATCAATCACGATGGGAAGGTGACGCTCAAGGAGCTCTTCAGCAATGTTCGACAGGTGGTCTATCAGCTCTCGGACCAGCGCCAGAACATTGTGACCGTATCATCGCCGCCTCAGACGCCGGATACCGACGTCGCCTTCGAATTGACGCGCGGTGTCGTGCTGATTCAGGGGCCGGCCGCGAGAGCGGCCTCTGGGCCGGCCGGATCCGGGGCCATCGAGGGACAGGCGCCCGCGCCGCCGTCTGTCACGGCCAAGGCACCAACCATTCCGACGCTTGCCGCGGCGGCAACCAAGGAACTTCCGGCCGGCGACGCGCCGGGGCCTCTCCGCCTCGCTGCACCAATCCGGCTGGCGGCGCTCGACGGCAAGACGAGCTATTTTGCGAGCGTGAAGCCAAAGGATGTTCCCGTGCAGGCGGTCCAACCGACGGACAATCCCGACCTGATCTGGGATCCCGTGTCGCACGACGTGATCGCGTGGGGCGACGTGGTCGCCTACGGGATCGACGTTGCAGACCTGCCGACGGTAGWCGACCGGACAGCGGCAATTCGTGAACTGAAACGCATTGCGACCCGGTCGCCGCAGATCATGCGCATCTGGCCAGACGATCGCCAACAGCGTGCTGGCCAGACCGTCGAAGTTGACCTGTCCGATGTGGCGTCAAGGGCGGTGCTGCTGTTCAATGTGTCTGGCGATGGCACCATCCAATTGTTGTATCCGGTGGGTTCTGATGCGGCGCTGGCCCGATCGGCGAGTTTGCGCCTACCGCTCAGGGTCGGCGAGCCGTTCGGTGCGGAACAGATCGTTGCGGTGACCTCGCAGCAACGCATGGTAGATCTTGAGACAGCCCTGATGCAGTTCAACCGGCGTCGCGCCTCGGGGCAAGTGATCAAGAGTCTCGAGCGTTACTTGCCCGCAGACGCGCGAATCGCCTCGATCGGCTTCTTCAGTGCTCCCTGACTCTTAGGGGAGCAGGCCATGCCGTCATCGCAGCCGATCCGCCAGGCGCGACCATGGCTCGCATTCCTGCTGCTGCTGGCGGGTAGCGGAGCTGCGTCCGCAGCACCATTGCCGACGGCGTCGTTGCATGTCGGCACGACGTACGCACGTTGGCTTTGGCCTGTACAAGCGGTGCGCGGGCAGACCAATGCCGCGAGTGTGTCCCTTCAGATCCTGCCGAGCCAGACCGTCAACGTCGGCGGCAAGGTCTCGTTCGGCGTCACGGCCAGGAAGACCGGATATCTCATTTTGGTCGACGTCGACGCGGAAGGGCGGATGTCCCAGATCTTTCCGACCCCCGAGCTATTGGCGCAGTCGAACGAACGCGACATCAATCTCGTCAAGCCGGGTGTCGAATTTGTTGTTCCTGCCCCGGCGGCGCGACAGCGTGGTTTTGAATATGTCGTCGCACCGCCGACGGGGTCCGCTGTGATGATCGCCATCCTGAGCGAGCGACGCGTGCAATTGCTCGATTTGCCGGACATGCCCCGCAAGCTGGAAGGTCAGGCCGACGCGTTGAGCTATCTATCGGCCTGGACCAGCGAGCTGCGCGTGCCGGACAACAGCAGCGGAAAGCTGGTGACGAACAATTGGTCGTTCGACGTCAAATCTTATTCCATCAAGTGAGTCCGGTGAAGCTTGGGTCATAGCTTGCTCAGTCGGCTGAAGAAGCCACCCCGGGYGATCATGTAGTGAATGTCCTTTGGAAAGGGAAAAGCGCTGCGAACGTTGGAAATTGCGTGCTGGAGGAATTCCCCGCGCTGCGGCGCGGGCTTATGCCGCGGCTGGTCCGCGACCTGCGGTATCATGAAGCGATCCACGAAAGCCGGGTCAAGATCGTTGACCCTGACCATCTGGCCAAATGCCGGGAATAGATCGTGATGACCCAAGCTTACGCTGAGGTTCTTGAGGGCAGGGCGCTGAGGCTGAGTTTGATTGCCATCGGTCGTCGCCAGCCCACGCCCGATCAGGTCCAGCTTCACCGATTGCGGCAGAGTTGATGGACCATACACGATCTCGAGCGCCCGGCCGCTCTGTCCGGACAGCCATTGGTACCAGAAGGTCGCATCATCGGGCCGCGCATTGGCACCGTAGAGGCAGTCAAATCCCCAACAGGCCGTCAGCTTGCCCTGATACTTTCCAAGGCTCCCAACGAGATTACGCATGCCGTTACCGCCGCCGGAGTGGCATGCGATGATGAGCTTGCCGATCTGGAGCTGAGGAATGGACGTCGAGGAGAGGCCCAGGAACCTGGCAAGAGCTCCAAGGATCTCCTCGAGATAGCGTTCGCCCCAGTTCGCGGTTGCCAGGTCAGACACGCTGTAGTTTCCGGCAAAGGTGTCGCCAACGGCATACTCGTAGCCCAGGAACGGCGCGATAAGCACTACGTCCTTGCCGGAATCCCGGACCTGTTCGCGCAGCCGCGCTGGATCGCTGTGGAAGAGGAATTCATGGTTTTTGACATAGAAGCCGTGAAGCCAGATCACGACATCGAACTTGGTGGCAGCTGTTGGGTGCTTTGGCGGAAGATAAACCGCCGTCGGCTTCATGCCGGGGGCCTGCCGCTTCGTGAAGAGCGTCACCCCGGGAAAGGCGTTGGCGTCCTTTTGCTCAAGCTCACACGCAACCACGCAGGTCGCTCCGCTTCGGCCAATCTAGGCACGGACCTGGATGACCCAATGTTAAGCTCTGCCGCCCGTCACACCTTCTCGACACCAAGATCCGCGCGGCCTCCTGGCCTTCCATGACGCCGTGGCAGCCTTGCGCGTTGCTAGTTGCAGGACTCGACATTACCCACGTTGCCCCCGGGGCCGCCGCCGCCACGGTATTCGAGGTGGCAGCCGCTTCTAACCTGACGGCACAGAGATTGATCGCAAACGACCTGACCACCGCCACCGCCGGACCTCGCAGTTGCTTGTCGCCGCGGAACGTCGGCTGCCGGCGCCGGCCTCTCGCGTGCCGAACGATCCGCACGTGACGGACGCTCGTCCGTGTTGCGCTTTGCAACCGGTTTCTTCCCGGGTCGCTTCTCGCATTCATTGTCGTCGTTGAGGAACGAACCCTCGGCACAGGTGATCCTGCTGCACAGGTCACCGTCAGCCTTGTAGCCATGATCACAGATCAGGGGACAGACCCGGGACGGCTTGAGCTTGATTGCGTCAAGCGCGTCGAGACTTGCGAGCTTGGCGTCGAATTTGGTTCCCGCGTGCTGGTTGAAGAGAGCCAACGAGCGCTGTGAGGCCGCATTCCATTGGCCATTGACGGCGCCGGTGAAGCAGCCGACGCGGCTCAATTCGCCTTGTACAGACTTGGCGATATCTACGGACTTGGAGAGATCGGCCTTTGCGATATCGGTCTGGCGCGGCTCGTCGCTCAGCGCGGCAAGCTTGGGCGTCTTGCTGTCCTCAGCGGGCGTAGCGGCCGCTGGCTTATCCGCGACGGTACTCTCAACAGCCGGTTTATTCCCGGAGAGTGCAGCGACGATTGTAGATTCGGATGCAATACGTTTCCGTTCCGCCTCTGCGGCCTGCTCCTGCGCCGCTTGCTTCGTCTTCTCGGCCGCAATCCGGGCCTCTTCCGCAGCCTTCAGATCCGCGGCCGCCTTCTCCTGGTCGGCACGCTGGGCGCCCTGGGACATCAGGCGAGCTCGCTGCTGCTCGGCCTCCTGCGCTTTCGCCGTGGCCGCGACGCGTGCGTCCTCGGCGTCGAGCTGATTGAGCTGCAGCTTGGCCAGATTTGAGTAGTATCCGTCCGGATGTTGGGTCAGGAACGCGTTCAGAGCAGGCTTGTTGCGGAGCTGCAAGGCCAACTCGTAATCACGTCGAATTTCCGACTGGGGGTTGGCTGCCTGTACCGGCTCCTCGGCCTTGGTCGCCGGAACAAGCGCAACGTCTTCGCCGCCGAGCGAGCCGTAGACATAGGGTTCCTGTCGGTTGCCCGTGGCTTGCAAGACATCGTCGCGGACGAAGCCGAAAGCCCTTCGCAAGTCGAGCCCCGGCTTTGCGATGTACTTCACGAGGGCCGTCGCGTACGGGCTATTCTGGCTGTTGCCATCGAGTGCGGTTAGTCCCGCTTTGGCGGCAAACGCGATCAGCGTGTTGGAGACGGTGGGCTCGACCCTGGCCAGCCCGCGGCTGATCGATCGCGAGGCAACTGTACGTTTCATCGAATCGGCAAACGGATTGTTGCGGCACGCGTCGACGATCACCACGCGTAGTTGCCTCGCAGGCTCAATCGCCAGCAGGACGCGGTCGAGCGAGAATGCTTCGTCGTAGATGTCCGTGTCTCGTTCGAGTCTGGCGTCGGTCGGGATCAGATAGTTTGTCCCGTCGATCTCGATACCGTGGCCGGCGTAGTACACCAGAGCTATGTCGGCATTGCGGGCCTGATCGGCGAATTCTCTCAAGGCCCGCCGCATATCGGTCGCGGCGAGGTTAAGCCTTGAGTCAACCACGTCGAAACCTGCTCCCTTCAAGGTCGCGGTGATAGCCGCAGCGTCGTTGGCCGGGTTTGGGAGCAGAGGGGCGTTTTGATAGTTGGAATTGCCGACCACCAAAGCCACGCGCTTTGTCGCCCAGGCTGGCTGAGAGGCCAGGAACAGCGAAGCGGCGAGAAGAAGCAAAATTCGAAGGTGCTTGTACACTCTCATGGCGAACACTCAACCTATGCCCGTAGAATGGTGACGTCGCGAAGATGGCCGCGTGAGAAACAGCTCCTGAATTCGTACGCTACTGGCGGCTGCCTATCTGCATACAGTACCAAACTCGAGCCCGATCCATTCCTATGTGTTGTTGCGAAATGCGGACGCGTTCAAAAGGCATGGAAGATATTGCGCCGGGCGCTATCCGCCGATTCATGTGGATGATAGGCGCCCGCCAGTGCTCTGCTGAGGGCGCGATCACAATATAAGATATTGATATAAAACGGTTATTTTTCTGGGGGCTGCTCGTGGCAGCGCGGCACAAGGCCTCCGGCTTGGTTCAAACTCGAGTTCCGCTGAGCCGCACATCGAGGAGACGTGAAGCGCGGTGTCAGGCGTGCGGATCGATCGCCTTGGTCGAGAGCTCCGGTCCGGCCTGATGAGCTCGCCGCCCGAGTCTCGCGGGGATCAGACCTGCAGGGATCAGAAAAGGCGTTGCCGCGGCATAGACGTCATATTCAGGGAAGGCCAGTCTTAGAATCCGCTCTTCGTTGATCATTCGTCGGCACTGAATCATCGCAACCACGATGGCGATGAGCACGGCAAGTGGTGAAAGGACCTGAAGTGTGACACCGACCAACGCAATCCCCTCACATAGGTAGAGGGGATGCCGGACGACTCGATAAGGCCCTTCCGTCACAAGGCGCCTCGCCTCCGGTAGAATGCTGAAGGATTTGCCCAACCAGCGGAGTACCACGATAGAAAGCGAGATCCCCACAAGGATCAACGTCGTGGACAGAGCCGACCAGATCGGGCCGAGCTCTGCCTTCGGAAGGAAAGCGAGTGCGACGGTCGGAAATGCGCCCAGCAGGGCCGAGACCCGCATCTCAACGCCCTTCGACTTCATTGTCGGGACCAGCCGGGTCATGGTTGTCAGTGCAACGAGTCCGAGGAACAGGACGTTGGCAATACTGGCTGCGATCATCAGCAAGTTGTCCACGCTGCCCAACGGAAGGCGATGGATGCTGGCGGCGCCAATGAGAGCAGACCCGCCATAGACGATCACGATGGCCACCCTGGAGGTCCAGTCCAGCCAGGGATTGACGCCGCCGGCGATCCGGTTCCTGGCTGTCCCCTCCTGGCCGACCTTCGCGTCAGTCACAGCAGTGATCTCGCTCGCTCAAAATCTGCCTCACTAGACGCCAGGCCCCTGGAGAGGTCAATTGGCTGGCCACATCTCCGGGCGCGGCCACACCAGCCAGTCCCATGCGGTTCCACATTCCGCGGACCTTCCGGATCGTCGAGTTGTCATTGAACCGAACCTGTCGTGGCGACACGAATGATAAAGCGCATAATTAAACAGTAGTACTGCCATGGGTTTGCACGGATTCGTGAATTTGCGCCGAATCTTGTCCCTTCTTCCTGTGCTGCTGCTCTTCTTCTGTCAGCCGGCATGGGCGGGGAATCGCGTCGCACTTGTCATTGGCAATTCTGCCTACAAAAACGCGGCGCCACTTTCGAATCCCGTCAATGACGCTGCGATTGTCGAGGCGACACTAAAGAACGCAGGTTTTGACGTTGTGCAAACCCGCCAGGATCTTCAGGCGATCGAGATGCGGCGCACGCTGCGCGATTTTGCCGATCAGGCTCGCGACGCAGATGTGGCCGTCATCTACTACGCCGGTCATGGTATGGAGATCGAAGGTACGAACTATCTGATCCCGGTCGACGCCACCCTCGAGCGCGATACGGATGTGTACGATGAGGCGTTTTCGCTCGATCGCGTCATGCTGGCCATTGAACCGGCAAGGCAGCTGCGGCTTGTGATCCTCGACGCTTGCCGCAACAATCCTTTCTCCGAAAAGATGAAACGGACGGTCGGCTCGCGGTCCATCAGCCGGGGCCTTGCCCGAATTGAGCCGGCGACGGCGAATACTCTGGTTGCCTTCGCCGCCAAGGCTGGCTCGACAGCGTCGGACGGCAACAGCAAGAACAGTCCCTACGCTGCCGCATTGGTCAAATATATCGGGACTCCGGGTCTGGATTTGCGCAGAGTGTTCGGCTTCGTTCGCGACGACGTCATGAAAGCGACGGGCAATCGGCAGGAGCCCTATGTTTACGGCACGCTTGGCGGCGACGACGTGCCGCTGGTGCCCGCCAAGGAAACAGCCAAGGAAACAGCCAAGGGGCCAACCAGGGAACCAGCCGGAGAACCAGCCAGGGAGGCAGCGAAGGAAGCTGCCCCATCGCCAACGCTGCGATCCGAAATACGGCGCGACTACGAGCTCGCGCTGCAGGTTGGCAACAAGGATGCACTGAACTTCTTCATCGTCCAGTATCCGGATGGTTACTACGCAAGTCTCGCAAAGCTTCAGCTCGCCAAAATCGATGCGGAGGAGAAGCGCGTTGCTGCGGCCGAAAAGGCGCGTCAGGCCGAGCAGGAGCAGGCGCGGCTCGTGAACGAGGGCGCACAACAGATGCAACTTGCCAAGGCTGCGTCGGATCTGAAGGCAGCGCAGGAAGCGCGGGCCGCCGCCGAGGCCGCCAAGGAAACCGCGCAGCATCAGGCTGCTCAAGCCGAACAAAGGCGTGTCGCGGCTGAAACGGCACCTGCCGCGAAGAACGCTGCACCATCAGCAACAGGTCAGCCGCAAGAGGCGAAGGCAAACACTGACACAAAAGTGGCAGCGCTCCCCAATCCACAGGCTCCCGTGCCGCCACCTTCGCCAGCCGAGCTGGCAAAATCGGTGCAAACCGAATTGCGCCGGGTCGGTTGCCTCACGGGATCGGCCAGTGGGGAGTGGGATGCGGCGTCGCGGCGCTCGCTTGAGCTGTTCAATCAAAGCGCCGGCACCAAGTTCGATACCAAGACCGCGAGCGCCGATGCGCTCGATGCGATCAAGCTCAAACCGGCGCGGGTTTGTCCTTTGATTTGCGGATCCGGCCTCAAGCGCGACGGCGATCGTTGTGTCAAGATTGCCTGCGCTGCGGGTTACTTTCTGAATGGCGACGATGAATGCGAGAAGCGCAAGGTCCGTCAGGCCCCGTCCGCAAGACTTGAACGAAGGGAGAGGGAAGCTGCTCCTGCAAGACCCGCAAGACCCGAGGCCAGCGCAAGCAACAAGCCGGAAGGCGGCGGAATGCCATTCATGTTCTTCCTGCCCTGAAGATTTCAGCCGATATCGTGTAGCGCCGTGTTCAAGCATGCCGTTCGAGTCTGCATCGGCCATTCTGAACGTAAGCCCGGCCCCAGTCTTTCCTTGCGGAGACTTCCGGGTCTTCGCGACACATTTTCCAGCTGGATTGGCCGACCCGCGCACCAGGGGCACATGCTCGTCTGACCCGATTCACGTTCAGTCGACGAGGCGGGCGAAACGTGGCTCGTTAGTCGCCGTTGTGGCTAACAAGGGTCAAACAAACCGCTCACGCGATTGCTGCCGCGAAAGCGCATAGGAACGCGAAGTGCGCATATGTGATTGCCCTCAGGCCGGCAGCTGTCGCCGTAGCTGAGGACCGGACAGCGTCTTTCCGGCCGTGACCATCTTCGAAAGACGGCGCAGGGAGATACGATCGCAATTTCGGACTTCGGAGAAGCTGATGCCCATTCCGTTGAGGATTTACATCACGCCATTTGCCGACAGGGGGGTCGTTGAGCCCGGGCAATGGAGCAGCGACGCGGCCAAGAAGGCGCTCGACGTGGTCAATACGATCTGGTCAAAGGCCAAGATCGCGTTCGTGATCAGCGATTGCTTGATGGAGAAGCCGCTCGACATGGCAAAGAGCGCGCGCAGCAATGATCAGCGATTGCTGGGTGTTCTTGCCTCTCGGCACGATCCGGACAATGCCATCCACATCTACCTCGTCAATTCGATTGAAAATCTATCTGCCGGCGGAAGTTCATACCCCAATAGCGAACCCGAGCCGGCAAGCTTCGTCCAGTGGTATGGCAATGACCACGCCAATGGACGCGCCTGGGCTCACGAGCTTGGTCATCTGATGAGCCTCGATCATGTCGAGATCGACTATTCCAATGAGAAGCAGGCGGCGCAACGCGTCAAGAACCTCATGACGAAAGGATTGAGCGCCGGCTCCGACTTGACTGGCCAGCAGATCGATGCAGCCAAGGGCTCAAAGCTGATCAAGCGATTTGGCGGATAAGTCGTCGGGCCGACCGCCGAAGTCGCCGTCGTCCTGCAGATCGCGTGTCCGAAGCGGGGGAACGTCCTCCTCGCGTGGCGATCTCCGCCGAATTCAGAAAAACGACTACATTGTGGCAATCGGCGCGGTCATTTCGGCACGGGTCTGGAGCCCGATCTAATCCGCCCATCCAGGCATGGGCCGGACAACGGCGCGCGCTTAATGGGCGCTTAATGCTTTTGCGCAACAGATAGATCACCAGCGCGGAATTAGTCCTAGTTACGAGTGCGAGCCGAGCTCCCGGAGGAGGGGAATCGGATGGGACTGCTTTTTGTCGGAGTGCTGGCGGGAGTCCTGATCGGCTTTGGCTGGTTTGCGCCTTCCCGAGGGTATTTCCTCGGATGCGCGTCACGACCCTGTTTCGCTGTCGCCCAACCCGCGCCGCCAATGCCGACGGCGTTGGCGCAAGAGCCTGCGGCTGTCAGATCGAGTTCCGCAACGCTGGCAAGGCCCGGCAAGACATCATCTCCGAAATCTCCGAAGAAACGCGGATCGACCGACCTTGCCAAAGCGGCGTCCCCGCGGACGAGCATCAGCGTCCCGGCATCCGAACGGCCCGCGGAAATGCCGGACCCTGCTCTGGACAAGGCGAAGGTTGCGATCGCGACGCAGATGAGGGGGCCGGAAACGGTCGAACTCAGCGACGTGAAGCGCGCAATGCGAAAGAACATGTTTGGACGCCCCGTGGATACGATTTGCGGCCGCGTGAAAGGAAGAAGCGCGTCAGGCGGCGAGACTGGCGAGAGGCCGTTCCTGTATCTCGTGAAGGAGGATGAAGCATATGTCGTCGACGGCAAGTCAGGGTCGGCGGCATCAACGGCGTATCGAAATATCTGCAATTAGGGATGCGTCGACTGCGCCACCGCGCGGTACACGCCCAGATGATTTGAGCGGAAAGAATTTCCCCCCAGGTGTCGAGTGATCCCGCAGTGGATACGGCACTAACGCGGCACTGCGCCGCTCTCGTGATGATGCATTCAGGATGAATGCAGCAGCAGGGGAGACGCAATACGGAATGGGAATATCGCGGAGGTTCTTTTCATCTCGAGGACATCATGCACGACATAACCAACACTTCAAAACGGCTTAATGAATCCCTTCATTTGCCGGTTCTGGTGATCATCGAGCCGCTCCTGTTGCCTCGTACATGCATTCTGCACGTCCTCAGGCGGGAGCTGGACGAACTTGAGATCCTTGACATGGCATCGGTCCAAGGCCTGGACTGCACGTCAGCCCGCGATGTTCGTCTGGTGCTGCTGAGTATCGCGGACAAGCCCATCGGCGATCCCTCGGTTGAGGACGATCTCGCCTTCGTTGCGGAGTGTTGTCCCAACGCCGCCACTGTGGTCCTGTCAAACCACGAGGACGAGCCGACCGTGCAGGCCGCGATGCAGCGGGGCGTGCGCGGCTTTCTTTCCACCTCGCTACCGATCGAGATCGCCATAGCCGGCCTGCGCCTTGTTCTTGTCGGCGGCGCCTACAGGCCGTTGCCCGTGGCCGGGATGAACAGGATACCGGATTTCGAGCCGCCGGATGCGCGCGGGCTCGCGCCCGCATATCTGATGAACGAGGGAGCCAGAGTGGCTATCGACAGGAGTGTGACCGATCTCACGCCTCGTGAGCTACAGGTTCTCGCGGAACTGGAGCTCGGCCTGCCCAACAAGCTGATCGCCGCCAAATTGGGCCTGTCGGAAAGCACGGTCAAAATGCACATTCAGCATATCATGAGGAAATGTGCCGCTCACAATCGCACGGAGGCCGTGCTCCGCTGGCGCGGCCGGTTGCCCGCGCCGAGTCGCGATCACGTCCCCGGCGTGGCTCTCATGCCGGAGACCTAATGCATGATCCGGACCCGGAAAGGCGCGATGACGATTCACCCGAATCTCATCGCGCTTCAGTCCTCTCTGAATGCACCACGGAAGCTGTCGAGCAGGGGCCTGAGCGCGTAGAGAGCCACGGTGCCGCGCCCCGTCGTGATGAACACCTGAACCGGCATGCCGGGGACGATCTGGATGTCGTTCGCGACGATCTGTCCGTCGTCGATCCGGATCCTGGTCGCGTAGTATGGCTGGTCGGTACGCTTGTCGAGCAGCCGGTCTGCGGATACGTGCACGACGGTTCCCTTCAGGCGAGGCACGCGACGCTGATTGTACGGT
Organism: Bradyrhizobium sp. 2TAF36; assembly: GCF_052114925.1. Taxonomy (NCBI): domain Bacteria; kingdom Pseudomonadati; phylum Pseudomonadota; class Alphaproteobacteria; order Hyphomicrobiales; family Nitrobacteraceae; genus Bradyrhizobium; species Bradyrhizobium sp. 2TAF36. Next base: position 74,851 of record NZ_JBFRFR010000021.1, read on the forward strand.
ACGAGTTGAACCTCGGCATTGAGGCCGGGATGAACCACATCGATGTCCTCGGGCCTCAGGCGCGCGGTCACGACGAGACGGTCTTGCCGGGGCACCAGGTCCATGAGCGGAGCGCCCGCTCCGATGACGCCGCCGGCCGTATGAACCCGCAGATCGGTTATCACGCCGTCCTCGGGCGCCTTGATCTCCGTTCGCGATAGCTGATCCCTGGCCGCAAGCAACCGCTCGCGGAGCTGGAATATCTGGTTCTGTGCTTCACGAAGCGACTGTGCGATCTCGTTCTGCCTCTCGCTCTCGAGCTTGAACAAGGTGGCCTGCTGTTCGCTGATGACCTGCCCGGCGCGGGCAATCTGCGCGGCGATCTCGCCGCGGCGGCCCTCAACGTCGGCCAGCTCCCGCTGCAGGTTCAGCAGCCGCGGCCGCCGTTCGAGTCCCTTGTTGACGAGGGTCGCGACCATATCCAGTTCCTCCCGAACGATGTCGACCCGTTGCCCGGTGGCGGTTTCCTGAGCCTTGAGACCTTCGATCTCCTTCTCGACTTGACGCCTTCGTTCGCGAATGACCGCAAGCTGCGACTCGTGAACCTGGAGGCGTGCCTGAAAAATGAATTGCTGCGCCGACACCGCGGCGGCCGCCACCTCGCTCTGCCTGCTGTCCTGTTCCAGCGCGTCCGGGATTGCGATCCTCTCGAATCTCTGCTGCTCGGCTTGAAGCCGTGCGGCACGAGCAGCGGCATCCCAGAATTGGCCTTGGAGGCTTTGCATCTCCGAGCCGGCCCGGGTGTCGTCCAGCTCGATCAGCGTTTGGCCGCTGCGCACGATATCGCCATCCGAAACCAGGATCTTCCTGATGATGCCGCCTTCCAGATGCTGAATCGTCTTGCGGCTCGATTCCGATTCCACGACGCCGGAGGCGATCGCGGCGCTCTCGAGAGGCGCGAGGCTCGCCCATGTCCCAAGCCCTAGCATGAAGCAGAGCACCAGCAGATTGCCCGCGACGGTGATACCGCGAAGCCTTCCGCGCGGAGAGGTCGGCGTGGGCGTCGAACACCATGGAAATTCCAGAGGCTCGAAATCGTCGATTGCGGTCACCACGACGCCAGATCGCCGGGCGGGCAGGGGGCTCGCCGGCGCTCGCATGAGCTGGTCCCAGATCATGGGAAGTCTCGATACGGCGGGATGCGTCCATATGGTGAGAGAGTTCCAGATCATGGCGCAATCTGCGAAGTAACCTGGGGGCGGCTCAGGTGCCGTTCAAAGATGTCCTCGCTGTCGCCGAACGCGGYGACCGCGCCGCCCTCCATGATGGCAATCTTGTCCGTGGCGGCGAGGAGACCCATCCGGTGAGTGACGACGACAAGGATGACGCCTGCGAGCTTCATGTGCTCGATGGCATCCAGGAGCATTCGCTCGCCCCCGTAGTCGAGGCTGGCGTTGGGTTCGTCGAGAACGACGAGGCGTGGACTGCCGAAAAAGGCGCGGGCGAGACCGAGGCGCTGCCGATACCCGCGCGAGAAGGTTGCTTCGCTCTGAACCACCGTGTCGTACCCCAGCGGCAGGCCCATGATCGCCCCATGGATACCGACGAGCTTGGCCGCTTCGATGACTTTCCGTCGGTCGGCATCTTCAAGGCGTGCGATGATGTCGTTGATCGTGTCGCCGAGCAGGTTGATGTCCTGGGGGAGATATCCGAGGCGGTCGCCGCTTCGGCCCTCGCGAAGCAGCGAGACGTCAGTATTGTCGAGGAGGATACGGCCATGCGTTGGCATCGACAGCCCGGCGATCACCTGGCCGAGCAAGGACTTGCCTGACCCGGACGGACCGATGATGCCAAGGCATTCTCCGGGCATGAGGCTGAGCGAGACACCGTTCAGCAGAAGACGGTTGGTCCCCGCAAGCCTCACGTCAACATTGTCGACGACGAGGCCGCTTCGCGCCTGCGGCGGAGAAACCTCCGCGTTCTGCTGCCGGGTGACGGGGAATGCGGCGAGAAGCGCGCCGAGCCGCTGACAGGCGCTCACGGCCGTCACGAGTGATTTCCAGCCTGCGACCGCACTTTCGACCGGCGCGAGCGCACGGCCGAACATCAGCGTGGCAGCAAAGATGATGGCCGGACTCTTCCCGTGATCGAGGACGAGCCATGCGGCAGCCCCCATGATCAAGACCTGCGACAGCGCGCGAACCGGCTTGGTGGCCAGCGAGACGATCTCGCCTCGCCGGAGTGCCACATCGTGCTCTCTGCGGGCGTGCTGCGCGTCACGGTGGATCATGCGCGCAGCGCTATCGAACATTCCCATGGCGCGGATCATGTGGATGTTGCTCGCTGCAGTCTGGAGGCGGCCGCAGCTTCTGGACAGCGCGGCGCCGGATCTGAGCAGAACGTCTTCCGTGACCAGCTCACCGGCAACTGTGAGCGCGAACAGGAAGGCGACGCAACAGGCGCCCACCACGCCAAGCAGGGGATGGATCAGAAAGAGCACAAGGAGGAACAAGGGCGCCCAGAGCGCGTCGAACAGCATCGGACATGCGCCGGACTCGACGAACTGGCGCAGCACGGTGAGATCCCGATATGCGCCCGACGCTTGCGTCCAATCGCTGCGAAGCGCCGATTCGAGGCCGGCCGAAAGCACGCAAGGACGAAGGCGATCGTCGAGCCAGGCGCCAAGGCGTCCCAGGACGGCGCGCCGCAACGCATCGAACACGCCGCCGACGACCACTGTGATCGCGACAATGAGCGTGAGCAGGAGCAAGGTGTCGCCACTCCGGCTCGACAACACCCGGTCGTAGATCTGAAGAAGATAGATCGAGGGCGCAAACAGGAGCAGGTTGTAGCTGCAGCTATACGCGAATACGAGACCGAGCGGTCCCGCGCAGGACCGGAGGGCCGCGTGCAGTGGCGTCCTGATCTGCGGCAGGATAGGCAACCGAATGGGCGGCATCAGCATGATCGTCACCGCCTGAAATCGAGGTCCGGCGCACTTGACCGATGGCCAACGCAATCCGGCAACGGCATCGGTAGATCATTGGCGTGAAATCCAGGACCGGCGGCCGCGGCCGCCGGTCCCGCCAGTCGGACGAGCGGCTGGTTAGAGCGTATCGAGATGGAAGGTCACTCCGCCACCCCATGCGAAGTTGCCGTCTCCGCCATCGCCGCCGATGCCGGCCACAACTTCCTGGTGCTGGTCCACCATGACCTTGTTGATCTGGGTGGCATCCGTATTGGCGTAGACCTTGGAGGTATCGTAGCCGCTGTAGGATTTTTGGCTTCCGTTCGACTCGGCGTCTCCGCCATGGGCCTTCGAAAAATACGAGGCCTTGGCGTTTGCGCCGCCGGCATCCCAATCCGCCGTTTGTTTGACGTGATCGCCGGTGTTCACGTGCACGTCGGCACCTTCCGCCTTGTTGGTCGGATCGTAGTTGACAGTCGGCTTGCTGATGATGGCTCCCTTGAAAGTACCGTCGCCGCCATTTCCGGCACTTTGACCACCGGTGTCGATCGATTTGACTTTGATCGTATCCGAGATGTTGATTGCCTTTGGCATCATTTGAGGCCTCCGTCGGTTTGTTGGCTGTCGTGCAACATCCATCCCGATCAGGCGGACGCGCGCGGCAAGTCTGGTCCGCCCGCGCGCGATGGCGATAGATGTCAAATCGGACACCATCCGGTTTGGTGGGCCTACGTACGAAAGTACGACATTTCGTCAGGAGACGCGCCTCTGCGCGGGCTTTGCATGCGAAGAGTGGCGACGGCGCGTGCCGCGATGCGATCGGCTATGCGAGCGATGCGACGTTTCGCTATGCCACCAGGTGAAGATCCGACAAGAGATGCGCGGCATCGCCACCCAGTGCGAGATTGCCGTGGCCGCCGTCCCCGCCAACGCCGGCGATCTGGACCGCACTCTGGTCGATGTGCACGTTGTTGACCTGATCGGCTACGGCCGTCGAATGGGGACCTGCGATTGCGATGTTGATGGGTGCATAGATCGCGACGCTGACGTCGATCAGACTGCCGGCAAAATAGCCGTTGCCGCCATTGCCTGCGCTGTTCGAGCCGGTCGCGATCGTATCGGAACCGCCCCACAGATTATGGGAAAGAAGGCTTGCATGGCCGCCCGCTGCGGCGTTGTCGTTGCCGCCGTGCCCGCCAATGCCAGCGATCTGAACCGCGGATTGATCCACGGAGACATCATTTATCTGGACCGCGTAAGTGCTGGAACCATAGCCCGCGATTGCGATGTTGATCGGGTTGTACACTACAAACGAGGTATGGACGAGTTCACCGTAGAACACGCCGTCACCGCCATTGCCGGCCTGGCTTCCGCCCGTTTGAACGCCAAAGACGCCGCCTCCGTTGCTTGATCCCCAGCTGGGGTCGAGCGTCATGACGCTGCCGCCGGCGGCCAAATTGCCATGTCCGCCACTTCCGCCGACGCCCGCGATCTGAGTGGCCGATTGATCGATATCCACCGTGTTCGATTGACTTGCATGCGCAGTGCCGCCCGAGGCCGCCACCGCAATATTGATCGGATGATAGATCACCACGGGAGCGTCCACGATCGCACCCGAGAAATAGCCACTGCCGCCGTTTCCGGCGCCGTTGTCGCCGCTCGCGATCAGGCCGGCGCCTAAGGACGTACTGACGCTGCCTCCCGATGCAATGTTGTCATTGCCGCCATGGCCGCCGACGCCGGCCATCTGAAAGGCGGACTGATCGACATTCAAATTGTTGGACTGGTTGGCCAGGGCGACCGAGCCGTATCCCAAGCTCACCGAGATGTTGATCGGTTGATAGATCAACAGGGACGCGTGAATGATGCTTCCGTAGAAGTAGCCATCTCCGCCGTTTCCGGCCGTGTTGGCTCCGCTCTCGACCGCAGCAATGCCCATCCCGGGATGTGATGCGCCGGAAGCGGGCGTGGTGGACGAAGCATCCAGGCCCGCCGCAGCGTGGTTGCCGACGTGGCCGCCCGTGTCGCCCACCGACGTGGGATGTTTGGATTGAATCGGGTCGGAGTCATTGTGCTGGGTGTTCGCGCTCGCGGGGTGCGCTCCAGAATCTGCAAATTGACCTGCAAACGGGCGGGGACCATGGACCAGGGCGCCACCGCCAACCGCGTCAGTCAGGAACGGTGCGCTCGGTGCCGGACCCGCTTCGTCGTCACCATCGTACCCATCGTGGCGATGGGAGGCGTGATGCAGCCGGATTGCATCCGACATCCGCGAAAAATCCATCGTAGCCTCCCTCATCGCAATCGCTCCGCGCGATCGGACGGGTTCTGCACTCCGGACAGACTGTCATCCCGGGAAGGTCGAATGCCCAGTCGTCAGTTCGGATATAGCGCTTCGTCTGGCACCAGTAACATCGGCTACATCCGTTCGGGTAAACAGCCTTTGCAACTTTGCGTGGGCCGATGCTTGAAAGTGCGACCTTGAGGGGATGGCGAAAATGGACAATCGAGCTGACGGCCAGATCGCCTGCGGCCAAAATGAATCCACGGCGTTGCCGGATTTAGGTCGCATTGCGACCTAGGTCACGGCCAACGCTCCCGTCCGGGCAGGGGCGCAACACCGGGGTTTTCCATGTCCGGTCATTTGCGAGTTTATTGCGCCGCTTTTACGCTTATTGCAGGTCTCTCGACATCATCCGCGTTTTCGACGCCTCTTTCCGAACTCTTCAATGCCGGTCCCGCCACAGCCCCTGCGCCCGCTTCCGCGGAAGCAGAGTGCTTGACGCGGCCCGGCAAGTCGACCGCCGATGGCCAGCACTGGGTCTATCGGGTGGAAGGCCAGCGCAGATGCTGGTTCCAGATCGCCGAAGGAACTGAGAGGGCGAAGAAGCTGGTTCAGCAACGCGCCACCAAACATCGTGTCGCCGCGGCCGAAGAGAACCAGACCGCGGCGCGCAAGCGGAAGACGGTGGTGGATGCGCGCGCGGAGCTGCCGCGCTCCGCACCTGCGGATACGTCCCGGCCGAGCCCGTCCGTGCCCGCGCAGGTGGTTGATGCCAGTCCCGTCCTCGCCACCGGGATCGCAACCCGCGCGTCGCCGGCCCCCCTTTCCAAACGCGACCGGCTCACGGCCGACGAGATCACGCCGCGCCAGGTCGACGTGGAGGCACTCCTTGCGGCGGCGCCAGCCGCCAGTGACGTGGTTGCCGCCTCGGCGGCGCCGCTCGCCTTTTCCGCCGCAGAGGCGGGCGATGACGGACGGGTTTGGACCTGGCTTGGCATGCTGCTGATGGCTTTGGGGCTTGTCTCCGTCTTGAGCGCGAGTCTAACCATTCGGTGGGCCGCGCTGCTGCCCCAGCTATTATTCGCTTGCCAGCGGCGAGTTGACGCCAGCAGGCAGAATGGGCCTCGAGCTCCCTGGCGGCGCGGCTCCCTGGTTTGGGCCCAACAGGACTTATGGGGCAATGCCTGGCGTCGCTCAACACCACAGCTTTCAGCACCGATCGCGGTGAGTATCTGGAGGCTTCTCTTGTCGAGGGCGAGTTCTCTCGAGAAATTTCATGCGTTCGCTCAATCGCGAGCCGCCGGGCGCCCTGCCTATTCGGAAACAACCCAGTTTCGCAGACCATCGATCGTGCGAAATCCGTCGGCGGCGTAGCAGCGGATCGATGGATGGAAGCCTTGCGTCATCTCGGCAAGCGCGTGTCCTGGACCGAGGTCCAGGACTTGATCGACCCCGAGCTCTACGAGAGCCTCCAGCGTCGCCGCCCAGTCGATCGGGCGCGCGATCTGGCATGCGAGCTTTGCTGTCGCATCGGTCACGGAGAAGATGCGCTCGCCGCCATCCCCTGCGAGGAGGGTTCGTTGGTCTGCGACAGGAGCGCGTCTGCTGGTCGCAAGCGCTTGCTGCAAGGGCGTGCAGGCCGGTTCGAGACGCGTCGTATGCGAGGCGATTTTGACGGCGAGAAGACCGGCGCGGGCGGCGCCCTGTGTCGTCGCCTCCTGACAGAGGGCGATGACATCGCACTCCGCGCCTCCAACCACGACAAGAAGGCCGGGATTCCTGATTGCGATCTCGCAGCGGTGCGTCTCGAGCAGGTGTTCGAGCGTGGCTCGTTCGAGCCCGCGGACATAGCCGAGCCGCCCATCCGGCCCCGCCACGCCGTCCATCAATCGGGCGCGGATATCGGTCAGTCGCAACGCTTCGGCGGCGGTCCATATTCCCGCAACGCTCCAGGCCGCCATCTCGCCGACGCTGTAGCCCGTGACAGCGGTGCCCTCAGTCAGCAAGTCCGCGATACAGGCGTGGATCGCGAGCGCCGATGTGACGGTTAGGATCTGGCTGGCATGGTTGGCGGACAGCTCGTCCGCGCGGCGCGTCCTTATGAACTTCCGCGGATCTTCGCCGAGACAAGCGGTCGCAGCGGCGAAGACCGATTCCGCAGCAGGCCGATCGGCGACGAGATCGAAGATATTGTCCGACAGGGTGCCTTGTCCGCCGCAGAGCAGTGCAAGCATCAGGGGGCCAGCCGATCGACGAAGAGAGCGTCCACAAACAGAGCCATGGCGAGCAGATCTGCCGATCCGCCCGGACTGAGATTGCGCGCGACGAACGCCTGGTGAATGCCGTCGGCGTGCTTGCGCCAGCCTGGGCAACCGATTCCGCCTGCGGCAAGGAATGCGGATGCGCTGGCCTGCGCGAAGCGCAATCCGTCAACTCCGCCCCTGTGCAACAGATTGGTGTCGGCAACATCTGCGATCAGCGCCATGCAGGTCTGAACCCGAACCGCCTCCTCATCCCGAGGCGCGAGCGTCCGCGCCGCATGCAGCGCGGGAAGGGCGATGTCATAGACGGAGGGGAAGCCACAAGCCGCTTCCGCCCTGGCGCCGCCGGCGCCGTAGCGACGTGACGCCACGGCGCCGTGGCTACGCAGGGATATCGGGCCTGCGTAGATGGCGTCGCCCCAACGTTGCGACACCAATTCGCCGAGCGGCTTGCGGATACCGAGAGCGCCGCGATACCCGGCCGCGGCGCAGAGCAGACCCAGTCCGAAGATCGCGCCGCGATGCGTGTTCACACCTGAGGTCGCCGCCAACATCGCGCGCTCCGCCGCAACCCCGATCGCGCGCAACCGGTCCATGCCGGCGCCCTCGGCGCCCGCGGCTGCGAGGTCGTGGAAGAACGGAGCCAGCGTGTCGGCGCTTCGGCACAGGAGCCCGGCGTCCATATCGCGATGCGCGCCGTTGTCGACGTGGCTGACGAGCCCCGGCTTCGGATAGGTCTCGACTTCGAGCTTCAGGCACAGCGATGCGAGATGACCGAGCTGCTCCGCGCGGAGCGCGCGTTGCGGCGGCGCTTGCCATCTCAGCGCGACATTCATGACGCGCCACCGGCGAGAAACGCCGCACGCGTGGTGACATGAACGCCGGCCGCGCCTTTGACGAGGACTTCGTCCTCGTCAGCGCCGGTCAGCTCGCGCCATTGCACGCCGCCGGCGTGATAGACGATCTCGCCGTCGAGCCGCATCGGCGCCGTCTCTCCGATCCGCGCGATGTCGGACGGCAGGGTGATCGCGTGCCTCGCCGACGACAGCGGCCAGAGCAGGTCGAGGTCCGACCCATCGGACAGATAGGGCAGGCCGGTGAGATGCTGCCAGGCCAGACTGCCGTACGTGCGCGTCTCAGGCAGAAGGCGGACGAGCAGGTCGATGGTCTGGCGCCACGACGCCGGCGCGGCTGCTGCCGTATCCGCCAGCAATGGCGGCGGAGCATGCGCGATGAGTTCGCCGGGGGCGAGCGCGACCGCGATACGCCGCTTGCCGTGGCTCGGCGGCAGCGGCAGGCCAAGCGGAATCATGCCTGCGGGGTCGTTGCAGGCCGGCCTGCGAACCACGAGCGGGCGGCCGGTGCGCGCCCAGCCCTCGATAATCGGCTCGCTGGCGAGCGCGGGATTTCGGCTCATCGCGGCGGCCCACCCGGTGGCCGAGGCCGTCACCATCGTATGGCGCTGGAGGGCTTCAGCCATGTTGCGCCCCCTCATGCGCGGCTGCCGCGAGCGTGACAACCCGATCGGCGATCTCGGCCGCCTTCCGCCGGCCGCCACGCTCGGCGCCGAGCCGGGCGCGATCGTCCTGTCCCTGCGGCCGTTGCAGCACGGCCGCAAGCTGCGGCGCCAAAGGCGCATTTTCATCCCAGACGGCGTGAATGCCGCCGGTCTGCACCATGTTGTCGAGGCCAGGCGCGAACACCGGCGTCGCTTCCGCCTTGGCCTTCAGCACATCGATCGGCAGCTTGGTGACCCGCGCCATCGACGGCAGATCCATCACGGCGGGATGCGCTCCGGGCAGCGCCACCAGCGTAGCCGTGGCGAGCGCGGTGGCGATGAACGCACCGGCCGCGCTGCCACCATAGAGCAGGCCGACGGTGCGGTGTCCCTCGGCTTCCGCCAGCAGCAGGGTCTTGGCGAGATGCGACAGATACTCACTGAGGCCAAGCAACTCGTCGCGCTTGCTCATGCGCTGGCTCGACGAATCCACCAGGACCAGGATCGGCGCACGATCGCCGGATTTGACGATCTCGATCACGTGGCCTGCGAGCACGATCGCCTCATCGACACCGAGCGGCTGACCCTGCGTGATGCCCAGCACGTGGACGGGACCTCCACCGGGCAGGATCGCCTGTCCCGCGATCATCGCGCCCGTGGTTGCGATCTTGCTGCCGTTTGGAAAGAGACTGGCCAGGATTTCATCGAGCGTCATCGGCGTTCTCCCTGTTGTCTGCCGCGCGAAGAAATGCGCCGGTCGGAAGTGCGGGAATCTGAGTCGGCTGGTCGATGCTGAGCGTCTGCCAGATCTCGATGGCGTCCTCGGCCTCGCCGAAACGCTGCAATCGCCGCTCGAGGCGCGTCTGCTCGGCTTCGAGCACCGCCACGTCGCATCGTCTGTTGGCTTTGAGCGCGTCGACCGCCGCCTGACGAAACGCCTGCGCCTCGTCGTCGACGAACGCATCAGCGCCGCCGATGAGGTAACGGTGTTTGCYGCCCATGGTGCGCCACACCAGCGCGCGATCGCGCGAGTCGAACTCCTCGATGCCCTTGTTGGTCTCGATCACCTCGGGGCCGCTGACACTGAGCCGGCCTTGTTCCGAGATGATCAGGTGCGAACAGGTGCCGGCGATCAGGCTGCCGCCGCCATAACAGCCGGCACGGCCGCCGATCAGGCCGACCACGTGGATGCCGGCGCGCCGTGCCTCGATGATCGCGCGCATGATCTCGGCGATGGCGAGCTCGCCCGCATTGGCTTCCTGAAGCCGCACGCCGCCGGTGTCGAACAGGATCAGTACGTCCTGATGAAGCGCACGCGCGGCACGCAAGAGGCCCGTGAGCTTGGCGCCATGGATCTCGCCGAAGGCACCGCCCATGAAGCGTCCCTCCTGCGCCGCGACGAGCACGGGCGCGCCGTCCAGACGGCCGCGGCCGACGACGATGCCGTCGTCGAACTGTTCCGGCAGGTCGAAGATCGCCAGATGCGGGCTCATCTCGCGCAGCTCGGGGCCGTTGAGTTCGGTAAAGCTGCCGGCGTCGACGAGCGCGTCGATGCGCTGGCGGGCGCTGGCCTCGTACCAGCTCAGCAAATTGGCGTCGGCTGTGACGGCTGTCAACGTTCCGGCTCCTCGATCTTGCGGACGCCTTGCGCAAGGCGCAGCGCCACTGTGTCGGGCCTGGCTCCGCCGTCATTGATGGAAATGCGCAAGCCCCCGGCGGAGCGGCGGGCGACGAAGTCGCGGACCACGGCGTCCCAGACCATGCCGAAGCCATGAGCAGCCGTTGCGATGTCGATGGTGCAGACATCTGCCGGCGAGACGCGTTCCAGCAGGACTTCGAGATTGCCGGAGGCGACGACGCCGACGATCGCCTGGGTGCGAGTGCCGCCGGCGCATCTCGGGGCAGTCAGTCTGAAGCTGAGCTTTTCCATGCAAAACTCCTCACCAATTGCGGAAGCGGCTGGGCGGGCGGTAGAGACCGCCGGAGGCCAGCATGAGGTCCTTGATCGAGCGGGCCGCCAGCAGGCGCCGGTCGGCGTCGAGCGGATCGATGCCGAGATCCTCGGGGCGCTGGATCACGCCGCGCTGCCTGAGCTGTTCGACCAGCTTCGCATCACGCGCGCGTCCGATATCGGTGTAGCCGGCAACGCCGCGGATCGCCTGCTCGCGCTCGTCCTTGCTGCGGCACATCAAGAGGTTGGCGATGCCTTCCTCGGTGACGATGTGGGTGACGTCGTCCGAGTAAACCATCACCGGCGCGAGATCGAGCTTGAGCTCGCGCGCCAGATYGAGCGCATCGAGCCGCTCGACGAACAGCGGCGCATTGCGATCGCCGAAGGTCTCGCCGATCTGCACCACCAGCTTGCGGCCGCGGCGCAGCGCCGCGTTGGAATCGGGATCGGCTTCGGCGCCGGCCTTGAGCCAGGGTTCGCTCGGGTGGCGCCGGCCGCGCGGATCGGAGCCCATGTTGGGCGCACCGCCGAAGCCGGCGATGCGGCTGGTCGTCACCGTCGAGCTGTGGCCCTCGAGGTCGATCTGGAGCGTCGATCCGATGAACATGTCGCAGGCATAGAGGCCCGCCGTCTGGCAGAAGGCGCGGTTCGATCGCAGCGAGCCGTCGGACCCGGTGAAGAAGACGTCGGAACGCGCCGCGACGTAATCCTCCATGCCGACTTCCGAGCCGAAACAGTGGATCTGGTCGACCCAGCCGGATTCGATCGCCGGAATGATCGTGGGATGCGGGTTGAGCGCGAAATGGGTGCAGATCTTGCCCTTGAGGCCGAGCCTCTCGCCATAAGTCGGCAGCAGCAGCTCGATCGCGGCGGTGTTGAAGCCGATGCCATGGTTGAGCCGGCGCACGCCGTAGGGCGCGTAGATGCCCTTGATCGCGAGCATTGCGGTCAGGATCTGGGTCTCGGTGATCGCGGCCGGGTCGCGGGTGAAGAGCGGCTCGACATAGAAGGGGCGGCCGGCCTCGACCACGAAATGCACGAGGTCGCCGGGAATATCGACGCGCGGCACCTTGTCGACGATTTCGGTGACCTGCGCCACGACGAGACCGTTCTTATAGCTCGTCGCCTCGACCACCGTCGGCGTGTCTTCGGTGTTCGGCCCCGTATAGAGATTGCCGTCCTTGTCGGCGCTCACCGCCGCGATGAGTGCGACATTCGGCGTGAGATCGATGAAATACCGGGCGAACAGCTCGAGGTATGTGTGCACGGCCCCGAGCTCGATCTTGCGGCCGAACAGCATGCGCGCGATGCGGGCCGCTTGCGGCCCCGAATAGGAGAAGTCGAGCCGTCGCGCGATTCCCTTGTCGAAGATGTCGAGATGGGCGGGCAGGACCACCCCCGACTGCACCATGTGCAGGTCATGGACATCCTGGGGGTCGAGGTTCGCGAGCGCCGAGGCGAGGATGTCGGCCTGCTTCTGATTATCGCCCTCCAGGCAAACCCGGTCCCCTGACCAGATCACCGCCCTCAGGAATGCAGGCAGGTTCGCAATGGGCACCATCTTGCCCTTCGCGTGCTGGCCGCCGGCCGCCAGGCGCTCCGCCAGGGCGGCCTTTTGCATACCCCAATCGCTCATTTCGGCTCCTTGGCATGCGGGGTTGGCTTTCGATTGCCTAAATGTATGCGTATTGCTCTCAAATGTCAATTAGTGCATGCATAAACCCATAAGCGATGGATATTCGCATACACAGGAGGGAATTTACGATGCGAATGCATGCAGATAGTCCAAGTCCTGGGGATCGTGCCCTGCTCGCCGAGGGGAGGCGCCCGTGACCATTTCCGGCGTAGCGCTGCTCGCGATCTGCACCCTCTTAGGGGGCCTGCTGGGGGACCTGCTCGGCGTCGCCCTCGGCGTGAAGGCCAATGTCGGCGGCGTGGGCATCGCCATGATGTTCTTGATCGCGGCCCGGCTCTGGCTGGTGCGGCACGGCATACTCAGCCACGGGCTCAAGACCGGCGTCGAGTTCTGGGGCAGCTTCTACATTCCGATCGTGGTCGCCATGGCCGCGCAGCAGAACGTGGTCGCCGCGGCAAAAGGCGGTCCGATCGTCGTCATTGCGGGGATCGGCGCGGTCGCGGTGTGTTTCGCGATGGTGGCCCTGATCGGCCGGTTCAGCGGTCGTGTCGAGACCATGGACGAGATCGAGGCGCGAGAGGCCGAGGCGCTCGCTGCACCTGTGCCCCACTTCAAGTCCGGGAGGATCGGATGATCATGATGTCTCACATTCTCGCCGCCAATGCGCTGATCACTGCGTTCGCGGTCGTCGGAATCCTGATGTGGATCTCCGGAGCGATCTCGAAATATCTCACCTTCGGGCGCATTCACGCCTCGGCGATCGCGATCATGCTGGGCCTTGCGCTAGCCTTTTGGGGAGGCATCTCCACCGGCGGCGAGAAGGGCGTGGCCGACCTGCCGGCCCTAGCCGGGATCGGCCTGATGGGTGGAGCGATGCTGCGCGATTTCGCCATCGTCGCAACCGCCTTCGAGGTCGATGTCGTCCACGCGCGCAAGGCCGGGGTGATCGGTGCGGTCGCACTCGGACTGGGAACGGTGGTGCCGTTCATTCTCGGCGTGTTCGTCGCCGCGGCGTTTGGCTACACTGACGCGGAATCGCTGACGACGATCGGCGCCGGTGCGGTCACCTACATCGTGGGCCCGGTCACGGGTGCGGCGATCGGCGCATCCTCACCGGTTATTGCGCTCTCGATCGCGACCGGTGTATTCAAGGCAGTGATCGTCATGATCGGCACGCCCTTTGTGGCGAAGATGATCGGCCTGAACAATCCGCGTAGCGCGATGGTGTTCGGCGGCTTGATGGGAACGGTCAGCGGCGTGTCTGGAGGGTTGGCGGCGACGGACCGGCGTCTGGTGCCCTATGGTGCGCTGACGGCGACATTCCACACCGGGCTCGGATGCCTGGTCGCGCCCTCGATCCTTTACTTCGCGGTGCGCGCGATCACGGGAGGCTGAATGGCAGAAGTATTGAAGGTCGCAGTCGACGCGGAGGACGATGGCGGGCTGCTCTCCGATCGCATCCGGAATGCGCTCACGGACGAGATTGCCTCAGGTGCGCTCGTCGCCGGTTCGGCCCTGGAAGAGCAGCAGCTTGCCGATCGTTTTGGAGCTTCCCGCACGCCGGTGCGGGAGGCGCTTCGCCAACTCGTGGTCAGCGGCCTCGTCGAGGTGCGCGGCCGCCGCGGCCTCGTCGTTGCGCGGATGACGCCGGAGCGCATCATGGACATGTTCGAGACCAGCGCCGAGGTGGAAGCCATGTGCGTCAGGCTCGCGACCTACCGCATGACCCCGCTCGAGCGGAGCCATCTGATCGAACTCCATGACGCCTCGTTGAAGATGGTCGAGGCCAACGATGTCGATGCCTATGACACGTTCAACCGCGAATTCCACGAATGCATCTATCGCGCAACGCACAACTCGTTTCTCGCCGAGCAGGCGCAGGACGTGCGTTCGCGGCTCAGCGCCTTCCGCCGCACCCAATTGCGGCAGGGCGATCGCATTCGCAAGTCCCGCGACGAGCATGACGCCATCATGCAGGCGATCGCGGAAGGTGACGGAGAGACTGCCGCGCGCCGAATGCGTGCGCACATGCTGAATGCCGCGTCCGCACTCAGGCGCTACATCGATGATCGCCTCGGCTGAGTAGCCCGATCGCACGATCGGGCCGATAGCATGACCGCATCCGGCGGCCGCAGGCATGGACCATTGGTAAGGTCGCGTGCCCATTCTGCCTGATCGAGGCGCGCCGCGCTCGCATCGCGCCGAGCGGCTTGAGCGCGGCGTCAAATATTTCTACATCCACTCAGATCCGTTCCTGCGTGCCGGTTTGACAGGTATCAGGAAGCTGTTAGGCCAATAGTCCGAAGCAAAACATACGCAACGAACCGTACTCCTGCGGCTTGGGCCGGCGCCTGGCTTGAGACGCGGGTCCTTGTCCCTAGGCATAGGGACAGACACGGCCCTGCAATCCGCTTAGGGTCGCTCGTCTGGTTGCTCGTAACCCCGGGACAGGGCCAGAATATCGGACGATCTCCTCCGGGGCGTTGATGCTGCCCCGCGGGGTCCGATGCAACCAGCCGAAGCACTGGGGCGGACAGGGAGGAGCTGTATGACGATCGGTTTCACGCGCGTTTGTCTTGTTGTGGCCTGCGTACTTTATGGATGCGCGGCGCACGCGGAAATCAAAGTCGGAATTGTGATTTCGGCCACTGGCCCGGGATCTGCGTTGGGGCAACCCCAGCTCAAGACTGTCGCAGCTCTGCCAAAAGAGATCGGCGGAGAGAAGGCGACCTACATCATCCTGGACGACGAGTCTGATTCCACCAAAGGGATCCAGAACGCGCGCCGGCTCGTGATCCAGGACAAGGTCGACGTGCTGGTCGGGTCTTCTCTGACGCCGGTGACCATGCCGATGCTCGACGTCGCGCTGGAGTCGAAGACGCCGCTGCTATCGCTTGCGGCCGCCACCGCCATCGTTCAGCCGCTGGACGACAAGCGGGCCTGGGCCTTCAAGGTCGTCCCCAACGATGACCTGATGGCGAGCGCCATTCTCAAATACATCGCGAAATCCGGCGCGAAGACGCTTGGCTTTATCGGTGTTTCGGATGGGTATGGCGAAGGTTACTATAAGGAGGTGAGCCGCCTTGCGCCGACCTTGGGCCTGACGGTGACGACACATGAAGTCTACGCGCGTGCGGATACCAGCGTCACCGGCCAGGCGTTGAAGGTGATGTCGACGAATCCTGACGCCGTCTTCATTGCTTCTGCTGGCACACCGGCGGTCCTGCCGCAGCAGGCGCTCCGTGAGCGCGGATACACCGGAAAGATCTTCCAGACGCATGGCGTAGCCAGCGAGGAGTTCATCAAGCTCGGAGGCGCGACCGTCGAAGGCGCTATTTTCGCCGGCGAGGCCTTTACCGTTGCGGCCGATCTTCCGGCGGGAGACCCGTTCCGTCACGCGACGGAGCAGTTCGTGACGGCCTATGAGGCGGTGAACGGTCAGAAGCCCAATATGTTCGCGGCTCACCTCTGGGATGTCGTCGCGCTGATCGGGAAAGCTGCTCCGAACGCGCTGAAGACGACGAAGCCGGGTACGCCCGAGTTTCGTGCAGCTCTGCGGGACGAACTCGAGCGCGGGGAGAACATCTATCTCAACAACGGGCTGTCGAACATGAGCAAGACCGACCACAACGGCTATGATGAACGCTCAGCCTTTTTGATCAAGGTCGAGGGCGGGAAGTTCCGCTTGGCGAAATAGCAGCGCGCCATCCTCGGGAAGACGCGATGTTGAAGCCGAGCTTCTTGTCGGTGATCTCGACTCGTCAGCCTGCAGGACAGGGCACGCCGTCAGCGCGCCACGAGAGGGACATAGTGCTCGAGTTCGGGATCCGGGAAATGGATGGTCCGGCCAAGCTCCGCGGAGCGATAGAGCCCCATAAGCATTTCCATGACGCCGACCCCGTCATCGAAGGTTTCTGCCGGACTCATGCCCCGCCTGAATGCCTCCACCATATGGCGGTTCTCGTCGGTGTAGCCGTAGATGCCGGCTTCGTCCTCGACTACCGGCATCAGACCTTGCTCGGAATTCTGCTTCTCGACGAGATCCTCGCCCTCTGATCCGCTGATCGCGCGGGAGAGGAAGACCTTGAGGCCAGTCGAGAGCGAGGAGAACTCCATCGAATATTCGGGACCAAGCAGTTCAAGCTGGATGCGCAAGCCCGCGCCGACATACGCCCATGAGGTTGTCGCCTCGATCATCAATTGATTCCCGTCGGTATCTTCCATCGAAAGTATCCCGCGCGCGAAATCTTCGACCGGACGTTTGGTGAAATCGACCCCCATTCGCCTCTTGAGGTCGGCAGCGTAGTGGGGGCGCGTCCATTTGAGATTGGCCGTCGTGGCGCTGGCACTGACCAGCCGTAGGGAGTCGCGCTTTGCGCCTGGCGCGGTCAGCATGAAGCGTGCGACCTCGACTGAATGGCACATCATGTCGGAGAGCACGCCCCCTCCTTGCTTGTCGCCTTGCCAGAACCATGGCTCGTGCGGTCCTGAATGCTCCTCGGCGGCACGCGCGAGATAGGGGCGTCCACTTCCGGGTACGGCTCGCCGCCAGATGATGTCCTTGCCGCGCATCACCGCGGTCGAGAAAAGCTGGTTCTCCAGATAACCGTGAAGCAGGCCTGCATCTTCGACGAGCCTGCGCATCTCCCGTGCTTCGGCAAGCGTGCGGGCGAGTGGCTTTTCGCAGGCGATGGCGCGCAGGGGAGCCCCGGCCTTGGTCACGCGGTGGATCTCGCGCATGATGTCGAGACGGCTGTCGTTCGGCGTCAACAGCCAAAGCGCGTCGACCTCGCCGGACATTGCCATCGCCTCGATGCTGTCAAACACATGCGCCGGCCCAAGGCCAAGATTGCGCGCCTTGTCGGCGATGCGCGTCCGTCGCTCGGCGGAACGGCTGTAGACGCCGCCGACGCTGACGTTGCGCACGCCGAGCATGGACTGCAGATGGAACGCGGCGATGAAGCCGCTGCCGACAAGGCCGATGCGCAGCATTGGAAGTTCCGTGAGCTTCTGCATGTCAGAGACCTCCTTCAATGAAAATGTGGTGGTTCAGACCGACGTGGGCGTCCTGCGTTGCCTGCCCGGGATCGCGGCCAGCAGTGCCTGCGTGTAGGGATGCTCCGGCCGTGTCAGTAGATCTGCCGTCGGCCTGATCTCGACGATTTCTCCGAGGCGCATCACTGCGATCCTGTCGCAGACCTGGGCCGCGACGTTGAGATCGTGGGTGATGAACAGCACCGCCAGCCGCAGCCGCGCCTTCAACGTCTCGAGCAAGGTGAGCACCTGCGCCTGGACAGAGACGTCGAGTGCCGACACCGGTTCGTCGGCCACCAGCACCTCTGGGTCGAGCGCCAGCGCGCGCGCAATTCCGATCCGCTGGCGTTGCCCTCCGGAGAATTCATGCGGAAAGCGTCGCGCGGCGCTCGGGTCGAGTCCCACGAGTGCCAGCAGTTCCTCGGCACGTGCGAAGGCCTGCGCCGGCGGGACGCCGTGCGCGATCGGTCCGTCGGCGATAATTCGCCCGACGCGGCGACGCGGATTGAGCGAGGCGAAGGGATCCTGGAACACCATTTGGACGTGCTTGCGGGCGGCCCGCAGGCCGGCACCGCGAGCCTCGGAGAAATCCAGTTCGCCGATACGGACCACACCGGCATCGGCGTCGGTGAGACGCATCACCAGCCGACCGATCGTGCTCTTGCCCGAGCCGGACTCTCCAACGAGGCCGAGCGTCTCGCCGCGCCGGATTTCGAAGGTCACATTCTTTACGGCTGCGACCTCGGTCTGCGAGCTGAACCAGTCGCTGCCACGATAGATCTTCGCAAGTCCGGTCGCGGCGCAGGCGATCGGTTCGTCCTCGACCCGGACCCGGACCGGCGGGGTCCCGCCGGGCACCGCGGCGAGCAGCCGACGCGTATAGGGATGCTGCGGGCGTTCGAGCACGTCCTCCACGGACCCCTGTTCGACGACGCGCCCCTTCTCCATGACCGCGACGCGGTCCGCGATGTCGGCGACGACGCCGAAATCATGGGTGATGAACAGCACCGCCATGCCGCGCCGCTGCTGAATGTCCCGGATCAACCGAAGGATCTGTGCCTGTGTCGTGACGTCGAGTGCCGTGGTTGGTTCGTCCGCGACCAGGATCGATGGTTCGAGCGCAAGGGCCATTGCGATCATGGCACGCTGACGCTGGCCACCCGACAATTGATGCGGGTAGCTGTGGATGATCCGCTCGAGGTCGCGCATGCCGACCTCTTCGAGGAGGGCGCGCAAGTGGGTTTGCCGCTCAGTTGGCGTGAATTGTCCGTGCGCCTCGAACGCTTCCATGATCTGGTCGCCGATCCTGATCACAGGATTGAGCGCTGTCATCGGTTCCTGGAAGATCATCGCGATGCGTCGCCCGCGCAACGTCCGCCATTCTGCTGCGGGGAGGTTCAGCAAATCGCGCCCCTCAAAGTGTATGGCCCCTGCAACCGGGCGAATGGCCCTGGGCAGCAGGCCCATGACAGCAGAGGCGCAGACCGATTTACCGGAGCCGGATTCCCCGACGACGCAGAGGATTTGTCGCGGATGCAGAGCAAGCGAAACGTCCTCGACGGCAGAGGCACGATCCCCGCCGGCGGGCAGCGCCAGCGTCAGCCGCTCGATCGACAGGATCGCCTCTATTGTCTCGCTCATGCTGTCCGATCCGACATCACGTCTTTCTCATCCTGGTCACGCCGCCAGTGCAATGCCGTCCTTGCGATGGTCCGACGCGCCGAGAATGACGCCCCTGGAATGATCGACGTGCACGGCCTGACAACCTCCGAGCGGTTCGTCCGCCCAGATCACGCGATGACCGCGCGCAATCAATTCGTCGGCGACGGAGCCGGGAATCGTGGGTTCGAGACTCAGTGTGCCATCAAACGCAAAGCTGCGCGGCGCATCCGAGGACTGCTGAATGTCGAGCCCACGATCGAGAACGCCGCTCAGGATCTGCATATGTCCCGCCGCCTGGTATTGTCCACCCATCACGCCAAAGGCCATGATCGGCTTGCCATGCTTCGCCAGCAGACCCGGAATGATGGTGTGAAAGGGACGTTTTCGCGGCGCAATCGCATTGGGATGTCCTTCGAGAAGGGAGAATCCCGAACCCCGGTTCTGCAATAGCACGCCAGCGCGAGGAGCGTAGATGCCGCTGCCGAACGCGAAGAAAAGCGAATTGATGAAGGATACCATGTTGCCGTCGCGGTCGGCGACCGCAACGTAGGCCGTGTCACGATGAACAGGCATGTCAAAATCCGCTGATGCGCTGGCACGCTTCAGGTCGACGGCGGAGCGCAATGCCGCAACTGACGCCTCTGAGAGTAGCGAATCGACATCGAGCGGACGGAATTCCGGATCGGCGACCAGCGCGTCGCGCTGCCGGTAGGCCGCCTTGGTTGCCTCGGCTAGGAGGTGAATGCGATCCGCCTCGCCGAGCGCCGGACTGGCCATGTCGAAGCCGGCAAGGATGCGGGCGATCAGCAGCGCCGCGACGCCCTGTCCGTTAGGCGGGCATTGCAGGATTTGATGATCGCGGTAGTCGGCGCTGATCGGCTCAACGTACTCCGATCGGGCACTTGCGAGATCTTCAAGCTGCATCACTCCGCCCAGCGCCTTCAATGTCGCGACGATTTCTTCGGCGACGGCACCTTCGTAAAACGTGGCGCGTCCCTCGCGTGCAATCCGGCGCAGCGTCGCGCCGAGTGCGGGATGATTGAGCTTGCTGCCGACGGCGGGCGCAGCGCCACCGGGCAGATAGACCGGTACGCCAGTCTGATGTCGTTCGATGCGATCGGCGTAGCGTGCCCAATCCAGTGCGGCGCGGGGCGTCACCACAAAGCCGGTCTCGGCCGCGCGGATCGCCGGCGCCAGAACCTCGTCCAGGCCTTTTGAACCATAGTCGCCAGAGAGGCGGCACCAGGCATCGACCGCACCCGGAACTGTCACTGCATGGGGTGAATCGTCCGGGATCGACGCCAGCCCGCGTTGCCGAAACCAGCCGAGCTCGGCCTTCGCCGGCGCTCGGCCCGAGCCGTTGACAGCGACGGGCTTGCCGGAGGCGGGAGCATAGATCGCAAAACAGTCGCCGCCGATGCCGGTCATATGCGGATCAATGACACCCTGGAGGGCGATCGCGGCAATGGCGGCATCGACCGCATTGCCGCCACTGCGCAGGATCTCGACCGCAGCGAGCGTGACAGCCGGATGAGAGGTCGCGGCCATGCCCCGATCGCCCACCGCCAGCGAGCGCCCCGGCACCATGAAATCGCGCTGTCCCCAGCTCATGCCCTTCTCCGATTGTTGTTGTGGGGCCGCGTGGCGAGGGCTGCGGCAGCCGGTTCATCGCAAAGGATATCGACGTTGCCATGCAGGCGGAGTGCCGAGGCAGGACAAGCTGTTGTGATCGGACCCTCGATCGCGGCCGCGAGTGCGGCTGCTTTCTCCGGTCCCTTCGCGATCAGGAGGATGCTCCGAGCCTCCAGGATTGTTGCTATGCCCATTGTGATCGCACGTTCGGGAACCGACGCCGGATCGGGAAAATTGATGGCATTCGCGATGCGGGTTGCCTCGTCGAGTCTGACCTCGCGGGTACGTGAGGCGAAATCCGAACCTGGCTCATTGAAGCCGATATGGCCATTGGCGCCGATGCCGAGGAGCAGGAGGTCGATGCCCCCGGCAGCCGCAATCTGCGCCTCATAGCGCGCGGCCTCGGCGGCGACGTCGTCGGCCGTGCCATCGGGGATCTTTGCCCGACCGGCTTCCATATCCACATGCCTGAACAAGTGCTGCTGCATATAGGCATGGAAGCTTCCGGGCGATTGGGGTGCGACGCCCACATATTCATCGAGGTTGAAACTCGACACCGTTCGGAATGAGATGAGGCCGGCGCGGGTCGCGGCGACAAGGCGGGCATAGAGCGGCGCCATTGTCGCTCCGGTCGCAAGACCGAGGGTAACCGGCCGCCGATCGTGTAGCCGCGCGATGACGAGCGCGGCTGCGCGTTCCGCGACGGCGGCGGCATTGCCGACAACTTCGATTCTCGGCGCCTGCTCCTTCATGCCGCGACATCTGCTGCCGTGAAAGGAAGAGCCAGCGGGCCCGCATCCTTGCCGATGCCAAACAACGAGCGATGCACGAGGTCGATCGCGCTTCCGATCGCGCCGATCAGCGTGGCGCGATTGCCGAGCGCGCTGAGCTCGATACGAACAGGCTCGCGCATGCAGCGTGCCAGATGTTCATCGATCCGGACCTTCAACTCGGGCCGCGCGCCGATGCTGCCGCCCATGATGATGATTTCCGAATCGAGGATGCTGTGCACGGCCAGGATCGCGGTCGTGAGGATCCGGCCGATCTCGTCGATCGTCACTCGCGCCGCCTCCTCGACCGCGAGCCGATCGAAGACATCGCGCACGGTACTGCCGGGCGCGCCGCCGAGCGCGATATAGCGTTCGACAATGCCGGCGCTGCCGATCGCGGTTTCCAGGGTGCCGAACCGAAGACCGCGCGCATCGTAGGGATCGCCCCCAAGCGGCAGGTAGGCTATCTCGCCGGCCGCCCCGCGTGCGCCGCGCACGAGATAGCCGTTCGAAAAGATGCCCATGCCAATGCCGGTGCCGACTGCGATGAAGGCGAAACTGCGCGCCTTGCGGCTGTTGCCGCGCCAGTGCTCCCCGATTGCGGCGAGATTGACGTCATTTTCGATAGCGACGTCGATTCCGAGCCGTTCGCGCAGCGCGGCCCTCACGTCCAGGCTATCCAGTCCGGGGATATTGGGCGCGATGACGATGCTGCCCGACGCTGGGTCGACCATCCCCGGACTTCCCATCACGCCGCCGCGCAAGCGTTGCGCCGATACGGACGCACGCTGAAGCAGGGCATCCTTCATGCGATCGATCTGTGCGACCACGGCAGCGCCGCCGTCGCAGGATGTCGGTTCGATGCTCTCGGCGACGATCTCACCGTGCAGATCGGCAAGTGCGACGTGCAGTTTCGTGCCGCCAAGGTCGATACCCAACACGAAGGCGGCATCCGGCCGGAGCGCATAGGTGACGGCGCTTCTCCCCACGCTGCCCTGGATTTGACCGTCCTCATGGACCCAGCCGTCGCGCTCGAGATCACGCATCACTTCGGAGATGGTCTGCTTGGACAGGCCCGTGCTGCGGGCGATTTCGGCGCGCGATACCGAGCGATCGCGCAGCAGGCGCTCTACCACAAGGCGCACGGATTGCTGTCGCGCAACGGGCGATGAGGGGGCGTCTGGCATGGGCCTCAATCCAATTAGTCAATATACCGAACTAATACTTCGCTTGATCTGTCGTCAAGGGGTGAGGCACGAGGATTTTGCGCTCTCGAAAGCGATGTATTGTAATTTAGTTCCATGATTTGTTCGAGACATTTACAAATAGGTTCAGTCGTGCTTGTCTTGACCTCCAACAGCAGAGCCTTGGAAGCCTTGGGATAGGCGTGCGACGAAAGGAATTCCGTATGAAGCGGACGGGCACGGCGTGGGCGGCAATTCTGATGATCGCATCGGGCCTGGTCTCGGCGAGTGCCGCGACATTGCGGGTCGGCATTCAGGACGATCCCGATGCGCTCGACCCGGCACTCAGCGGCACATACTCCGGCCGCTTCGTGTTTGCGGCGCTGTGTGACAAGCTCGTCGATATCTCCCCCGACCTCAAGATCGTGCCGCAGCTGGCAGAGGCATGGGAGTGGTCCGCGGACGGCAAGTCGATCACCTTTACGCTACGCCAGAACGTCACGTTCCACGATGGCACCGCGTTCGATGCAGCGGCAGTCAAGTTCAATATCGAGCGCATGAAGTCCATGCCGGATTCCAAGCGCAAGGCCGAGCTGGCGCCGGTCGCGAGCGTCGAAGCGCTTGCCGCGGACAAGGTGAAGTTCAACCTGTCGGAGCCGTTCGTGCCGCTGCTTGCCAATCTCAGCGATCGTGCCGGCATGATGGTCTCGCCCAAGGCCGCCACGGAGAAAGCCGGGGAATTTGCGGCCGCGCCGGTCTGTGCCGGTCCGTATCAATTTGCCGAGCGCAAGTCGCGCGACCTCATTCGCGTCAAGAAATATCCCGGCTACTGGAACGCTGCACGGGTCGGCTATGACGAGGTCGTCTACTACTACGTTCCCGACTCGACCGTGCGGTTGTCGCGTGTCCGGGCGGGCGATCTCGATCTCGCGGAGCGTATCGCGCCGACCGATCTCAAGACCGTACGCGACGATCCCAACCTCGCCCTGCATTCCGGCCAGGGACTTGCCGTCTCGCATCTGATGTTCAATGTCGGCGCGGGCGCGAAGGCCGATACGCCACTCGGCAAGAACTCGACGCTGCGTCAGGCCTTTGAGCTGGCGATCGATCGCAATGTCATCAACCGCGTTGCCTTCAACGGCGAGTTCCTGGCGGATAACCAGATGATCCCGCCGTCATCTCCGTTCTACGATAGCGCGCGCAAGGCGCCGGCTCGCGATGTTGCCAAGGCCAAGGCAATGATTGCCGCCGCCGGAATGACTCGCGTGCCGGTCGAGATCCAGTACGAGAATACGGCCGGCGATTCCCGGGTCGCACAGATCATACAGTCGATGGCGGGCGAGGCCGGTTTCGACGTCAAGCTGCTGCCCATGGAAACGACCACGGCCATCGAGCGCTACATGAACGGCAATTTCGAAGCCTATATCGGCAACTGGAGCGGCCGCGCTGACCCGGACCCGACGCTGGTCGCCTTTTTCAGTTGCGCGGGCTCCCAGAACGTCAACAAGTACTGCAACAAGGATCTCGATGCGATCCTGAACCAGGCCCGGGGCGAGGCTGACGAAGCCAAGCGCAAGGCACTCTACGCCAAAGCGACGGACATTTACCTGACGGCGCTCTCGTCGATTCCCCTCCATCACCCGAACTGGTTCTTTGCGGCCCGCAAATCGGTCGGCGGCATCGTCATGGTGCCGGACGGTCTGTTGCGCCTGGTCGGTGTCAGGCCTGTGAATTGATGTGCAACGCCTCGCGCCCGCCGATGCGCTCGTCCTGGTGAGGACCAGTCTGCCCCGATGAAGAGCTTGCTTCTGCGCCGGCTTGCCGTCCTGCTGCCGACCCTGTTGCTGGTGTCGATGATGGTGTTCGGTCTGCAGAAACTGCTGCCCGGCGATCCTGCGCTGGCGCTCGCCGGAGAAGAGCGTAATCCCGAAGTCGTTGAATATCTTCGGCAGAAGTATCGCTTCAATGATCCGATCCCGGTGCAATACGCCGTCTGGCTGAAAGCCCTGGTGCACGGTGACTTCGGCACGTCGGTACGCACCCGATTACCGATCGGCACCATGCTGGCGGAAAAATTGCCGGTGACCGCTGAGCTCGCGACCCTGTCGATGCTGGTCGCGCTGCTCGTCGGGTTGCCGATCGGGATCTTCGCGGCGCTGGGGCGCGGGACGCCCTTCGACTACGGCGCCAGTCTGTTCGGGCTTGCCGGACTGTCGATCCCGCATTTCTGGCTGGGGATCATGCTGATCCTTCTGTTCTCGGTGAATCTCGGCTGGCTTCCGGCCGGAGGTTTCGTTCCGCCGTCCGAGAGCGTGGGAGGCAACCTGCTTTCGATGCTGATGCCCGCTTTGGTGCTCGGCACGGGCACCGCTGCGATCATGATGCGCCATGTCCGCGGCGCGATGATCGAGGCGATGAAGCAGGACTACGTGCGCACCGCCCGCGCGAAGGGCGTCCGCGAAAGCACCATCGTGATGCGTCACGCGTTGCCGAACGCGCTGATTCCCGTGGTCACGCTGGGCACACTGCAATTTGGCGAACTGCTGGCCGGCGCGGTGTTGACGGAGCAGGTCTTTTCCATCCCGGGTTTCGGCAAGATGGTCGTCGACGGCGTGTTCAGCCGCGATTATGCCGTGGTTCAGGCGGTCGTGCTCTGCACAGCAGCCGTATTCCTCCTGATGAGCCTGATTGCCGACGTGGCCTATGTGCTGCTCAATCCGAGGCTCAGGTCATGAGCTCGATTGAGACGGTGCCGGTCGCAAGTCAGGCACGCGCCGCCGCTCCTTCGGAAATTCGTCGCCTGTTGCGCGAACCATCCGCCGTCATCGGGGCCACGATCATCCTGTTCTTCGTCGTGCTGGCGGTGTTTGCCTCGTGGATTGCGCCGTACGATCCAAACTCGCCGGACTGGATGGCGATTCGCGCGGCACCCGGTGCGGCACATTGGTTCGGCACCGACGATCTCGGTCGGGACGTGCTGTCGCGCGTGATCTTCGGCACGCAAGCCTCGCTTGCCGCCGGCATCGTCTCCGTGACGGTCGCGGTGCTGATCGGCCTTCCGTTTGGTCTCATGGCCGGCTATTTCGGCGGCCTCACCGACATGGTGATCTCGCGCTTCGCCGATGCGCTGCTCGCTTGCCCCTTTCTGGTGCTGGCGATTGCGCTCGCCGCGTTCCTGGGCCCCAGCCTGCAAAATGCGATGATTGCCATCGGCATTTCCGCCGTGCCGGTGTTCGTTCGTGTCGCGCGTGCCGAGACGCTGGTTGTCTGCACCGAGGATTACATCGCCGCGGCCCGGTCCCAGGGCCTCGGCCATCTCGCCATCCTGACCGGACAGGTGCTGCCGAACGTGCTTGCGCCGACGATTGTGCAGGCGACGCTGACCATGGCGATTGCAGTTCTCGCCGAGGCGAGCCTGGCCTTTCTGGGGCTTGGCCAGCTTCCTCCGGCCCCCTCATGGGGCGCCATGCTTGACGTTGCCAGGCAATTTCTCGGCGAGGCGCCATGGATGGCCTTCTGGCCCGGCCTCGCGATCATTGCGCTCGTCATCGGCTTCAACCTGATGGGTGACGGCCTGAATGATGCCCTCAATCCCAGGCACTAGATGGAAGACGAGCCTGTTCCGCTGGGGGACTCCGCGGCGTGGCCTAAAGCGGGATGGGGTTAGGTTGAATCGATTTGGGATTCCCAAATCGGTGTGTTTCTGATTCACCATTCTGGCTGGGTTGGAGGCCAGCATGGATGGGCAAGCCTTATTCTCTGGATCTTCGCAAGCGTGTCGTGTCCGCGATCGAGG